>CALDGT010000141.1 GCA_937942935.1 uncultured Chloroflexota bacterium
ATAAGTTTATGCGTTTGTGCCAAAAATCCGCCCAAAATTGTTTCTGGGTACACATTATCACGCAATGAAACAACAGTCGGAATATGTTGATACACATACGGCAACAAAAATTCGCCATCGTGCATATAAAATCGGTCTGCCGTCGCCAAATAATCACCCATATCTTGCAAAATATTTGCCAAATCGTGAGCCGTCACCCCATATGGTTGCGGAAAGGGTTGTTTGAATCGTAAAATCGGCACAACGCGCACATTTTCATGCCAATAAAATGGCAAGCTCGACTCTGCTACCCGTGTACATAATACCGTCACATCATGCCCCAACTGCCCCAAATGGATTGCAACACCCTGCAAGTGCTTAGGTGCGCCACCCATCACCATACCGGGAAATAATGGGTTAATCGAAAACATCACAATTCGCATTTTATACTCCTTTTTGTTATTCTGTTTGTACCCAATTTTATGAGGATGTGCAAATCATGAGTAACCCACCCATAGATAGTCAAATTATCTTTATCTATACTCAGAATCTTTCCCAAAGCGCCGATTTCTATGAGCGCCTGCTTGGGCTACCCCTCTGGTTAGACCAAATAACTTGTCGCATCTATCAGTTAACCAGTGGCGCATTCTTGGGGATATGTCAAGCCTCGGACAGCTCAAAAGGCAATCTGATTAAGGACCCAACCAATTTAATCATCACAATTGTGACTCAAGAGGTAGATGCGTGGTATCAGACCTTATTAGCGCGTGGGGTTATATTTGATTCTCCACCGAGTTATAACCCAAATTATCGTATTTATCATTGTTTTCTTAAAGACCCGAATGGGTATCTCATCGAAATTCAACGTTTTGAGCATCAAACGAATCCTGCCCCTTAATTTCTGAATAGAAAATCGTGCAAAAGCGTTAATACAGGCTATAATGATGGTGACTATTGAAAATTCCCAGAATGGCTATTTTGTATGATGGATTTACCCCTCTTTCCACTAAATACTGTCTTATTTCCCGGTATGCCTCTCAATTTGCATATCTTTGAAGACCGTTATAAACAAATGATGAATGAGTGCATCGAAAAACGCCAACCCTTTGGAGTGGTGCTTATTTCAAATGAACAACCCGATACATCGCGCCGTGTCAAAACGGCATTAGTCGGATGCACCGCACAAATCAGCCAAGTTCAGCCATTGCGTGAGGGTAGGATGAATATCTCTGCCATTGGGCGTGAACGATTTAAGGTGCTCAATTTTAAGCATGACCAACCGTATCTGGTAGCAGACGTAGACCTATATCCCATGTTGGCAAATTTAACCAGCAAAACAATAAATAACATGAGTCGGCTAAAAAATAAACTTGAGGTATATCTCAAAAGTCTCGAAAAAGCAGGTCAGCTCAATTTTAATGGGGCAATGCTCCCCAACGACCCAACCACACTCGCTTATTTTGCCTCTGTTTTGCTACAAATAGAACCCATTCGCAAACAACCACTACTCGAAATTTCTGACCTTTCTACGATGATAGAAACGCTCCTCACCTATTATCGCAAAGAAGTCGCACTGCTGAATGTCATGCTCAACCCACCTGATAATGAAGGTTGGCGAGGCGTTTTTTCGCTCAATTAAACAGGATAACCCATGTCAGAATTATTTGCACACCTCACAACTGTCATCAGCGCACGTCAATCGCTGGTGAAAAATTATCTTTTTTCAGAACAAAATCGGCTCAATTTTGCCTATCAACATCTCCAAGATGCGGTTTATAGTTATGTGAATGCAGGTGGAAAATCACTTCGCCCCGCCGTGTTGATGTTTTCGTGCGGGGCAGTCGGTGGGGATGAACTCACCGCCATACCCGCCGCCGCCACAGTCGAACTCTATCACACTTTCACGCTGGTGCATGATGACATCATAGACCGTGATGAAATGCGCCGTGGTGTGCCAACGGTTCATCACGATTTTGCTACCCGTGCCAAAGCAGAACTCGGATTTAGCGACGAACAAGCCAAGCATTACGGGCTAACAATCGGCATTTTGGCGGGGGATATGCAACAAGGTTGGGCGGCTTCGCTCTTGCCAGATTTGCATTTTATCCACAATATCCCCCCCCAATTGCCATTATTACTCAGTCGAGAATTATTCCGCACCATCCAAACCACCCTGATTAATGGTGAAACAGTAGATGTGCTACAATCGCAAACCCCATTTGAAAAAATCACCGAAGCCGAAGTCTTAGAGATGCTCTGGCAAAAAACAGGTGTGTTATACGAATTTTGTGGGCGGGCTGGTGCGGCAATTGGTCTCAAACACCCCAATTTAGACCATCCCTATATCCATGCACTCGGACAATTCACAGGCAAATGTGGCATCGCCTTTCAGATTCAAGATGATATTTTGGGCATCACCGCCGATGAAGCCAAACTGGGCAAAAAAGTCGGCGCGGATATTATTGAAGGCAAACGCACGATTATTGTCCTACACGCCCTGCCCAAAATGACCGAAACACACCGCCAATTTGCCTTATCTGTCTTGGGCAATCACACCGCCTCATTATCTGATGTGCAAGAGGTGACTGGCTTGTTACGTCAATATGGTGGCATCGCCCACGCTAAAAATTTAGCGGAAAAATATGTGCAAGAAGCACTATCACATCTCAATACATTGCCAGATACAAATTACAAGCAATGGCTCAACCTGTGGGCAGATTACATCGTTGGGCGCGATTTGTAAATCGGATAGTGCCATGATAAGCGATAATCCGATACAAAATG
>CALDGT010000142.1 GCA_937942935.1 uncultured Chloroflexota bacterium
CAAACGCTGGACACTCATTATATCCATGTTCTTGAATGGGATCGGTTTTTTTATCATGGGCGCGGCAGATAGCATTTGGGGGATTGTAGTTGGATTTTGGTTCACACAAACTGCGTGGGCGTTTTATTCTGGCGCGGCAGATGCGTTTGCCTATGATTCGCTGAAAGCAATGGGCGAAGAATCGCGCTATGATAAGGTCAGTTCATTCACAGGGTCGTTGTCTATTTTCACAGTCGGACTCAGTTCACTCATCGGTGGATGGATGTATCATATAGACCAACGCTTACCCCACTATGCTTGGGGACTCGCTTTGTTCATCGGATTTTTCATCGCACTATGGGCAAAAGAACCGCCGATGGATACAGTCAAATTCACCCTCAAGAATTATGTCAATCAACTATCACAAGGGTTTAAGCAACTCGCCCGCCCAGAATTGCGTTATTTTACGCCCCTCATCTTTGCGATATTGGGGGTGCATTATTTATTCATATTCGGATTCATTCAACCCGCTATGGCGACCAATTTCGGCTTTTTTGCGGATGAGCAGTCGGTTGTATTTTCGATTATGGGATTCACATCGGCACTAACCATGCTCTTAGTCCCATTCATGCGAAAACGGGTAAGTGATATGCGCGGGTTGGTGTTACTAGCATTATCGTTTGCTGGATTATATTTTTTAGCGACCACACATCCTCCCATGCTGATTGGCATGATTATTTTGATTTTAATACGCTCAGTAGGCGGATTATCATCATCATGGGCTTCGATTGTGGTTAACCGAGAAATTCCGTCGGAATATCGCTCAACAACCCTTTCAACCGTAGCATTACTAAGCAAAATACCCTATATTGCCACCGCAATGATTGCGGGCGGATTGGCAGAAAATGGACAATTCACCTTATTTTATTGGGGTGTTATCGTGTTTTTGGTGAGTATTGTTGCGAGTGTATCGGTTGTATATCGGATTTATCGCAAACAGCCTACCCATTTAGAGATTGCACCCACGTCCTAAGCGATTGAACACTATTGATGGTTACGCGCTCCACATCGCGTTGGATGCGCTTGACCAACCCCGTCAACACATCACCCGGTCCCACTTCAATAAATAATTTTGCCCCACTATCGTGTATCATCGTCTCGATAGATTCGCGCCAACGAACAGAATGGGTTAATTGCCGATTCAATTGAAAACGAATATCTTCTATGGCAATCATTGGAACACCGCTTGCATTGCTATAAATACAATTTTCAGGTGTTTTGAATGGGGTATTGCCCAGCGCATTGCTAAATTGCCCTGTCACCGATGACATCAGGGGGGAATGCGCCGCCACACTGACTGCCAAGCGAATCGCCTTTTTCACACCCTTTGCGATTGCTAAATCTACGGCATGACTCACAGGGCGTTCAAATCCAGAAATAACCACTTGCCCCGGACAATTATCATTAGCGACCACCACCACTTCGCCAACTGCCTGAGTCGCTTCTAGGCAAATAGATTCAACCGCATCTAAATCTAAACCGAGTAATGCCGCCATCGCACCCGGACGCAATTCGCCTGCTTTGGTCATCAGCCGTCCCCGTTCTCTGACCAAGCGCACCCCATCTTCAAATGATAAGGCATTGCCTGCGGTGAGGGCGGTTAACTCTCCCAAACTATGACCAGCCGCCAAGAATGGCTTCGCATCAGGCATTTCTTGTTGCAAAGCACGGAGCATCGCAATAGAACACACATAAACAGCAGGTTGGGTATTAATCGTCTCATTGAGGGTTGCTTCATCGCCTTCAAACATCAATTTTGAAAGTTTGAACCCCAAAATATCATCTGCTTCATCAAAAATTTGGCGCGATATAGGATATTCGGCATAAAAATCGGCACCCATACCAACATATTGCGAATTTTGACCGGGGAATAAAAAGGCGCTTCGTAACCAATCTATCACATGAAACTCCTCGCTATAAAAGATAAAACCGCGCCTATTGTAGCACGGTTTCATCAATTTTTAGAACAGAGTGTTAATAAACTATTCTTCTTCAACTTCAATGACTTGTTGACCCTTATATTGTCCAGTGGTTGGATTCACATGATGCGCGAGGCGATATTCACCTGTATCTTCATCGAGGACAATATTTGGCAAAGTCAAAAAATCATGAGCGCGACGACGATTACGACGGCTCTTAGAGACTTTACGTTTTGGTAATGGACCCATGTTGAAATTCCTTAAAATGGCTCAAATTGGTTGTAATCAGAATGTGAAGTATAGTGGTGATATGCCCTTTCTGTCAAGATAGACACACAGCTAAACAAATGGCTCAAAAAGTTGCATATTCCGTTTAAGAATATTACAATGTTGCGAGGCTTCCCTTTTATATGAGGATAATCTGATGAAAAGTGTCTTAATTGCAGAAGATAACCATGATTTACGGACAATTTTTTACAAGGCATTTGATAACACCGATTTTGATATTCGGACAGCCATAGATGGGCAAGATGCCATCAATCAGATTGAACAATCATTGCCCGACATCATTATCCTCGATATTGATATGCCCAAAATCACTGGATTGGGAGTCATTGATTATATCAAAAATACAAATCGTGACATCACTATCATTTTGGTCACAGGTAATGCTTTAGCCACGGATGCACCACAGGCTCAATATGTAGATTTAGTCTTGGTTAAGCCTGTGAGCATCAGAGAATTATTGACATTTGTCAATCGGTTTGCCACACGTTAATGAGTGTCTATTCGATACCGCACGGGCAAGGTAACTGTAAATTGACTACCCTTTTCTAGTTCACTGGCGATAGTAATATCGCCATCCATCAAAGAAACTAATTTTTGTGTAATTGCCAAACCCAAACCTGTTCCACCCCGTTCCCGTCCTGTTTGGGTTTGCTGAAATTCACCAAAAATGGTGTCTAATTGATTTTGTGGAATACCAACACCCGTATCTGACACGGTTATATACCAATGCTTATCATCTTTTACCCCACAAGAAAGCACAACACCGCCTTCATCGGTAAATTTGATGGCGTTGGATAAGAAATTCATCACGACTTGCTTAATACGCGCAGAATCTCCAAATATTTTGGTGGGAATATTTTTATCTAGGTCGAGTTTATAAGACAACCCTTTGCGGATAGCTAAAGACTCTGTTTCGGTAAAAATATCATTTACTAGCCCTGCCAACGAAAATTCGGAGGGGATAATATCTATAAAGCCTGCTTCCATCTTAGAAAAATCGAGGACTTGATTAATCAGGTAGAGCAATTGCTTAGAGTTGGCTAAAATCCGCGCCATAAAATCGGATTGTTCTTGTGTCATTTCGCCCAATAGCCCCTCAAGATAAAGTTGTGCATAACCCATAATGGCATTTAGCGGGGTACGCAGTTCATGAGACATATTCGCAACAAATTTACTTTTCAGTTGGTTGGCTTCTTGTGCCTGTTGGCGGGCTTGGTCTAGGGCAAGATTGGTTTGGCGTAACATCTCATTCTGAGCTTCAATAATCGATTGTGATTGTTTGCGTTCTTCAATTTCTTGAAGCGCCTTATGATATAATTCGACATTATCAATGACCACTGCAATCAATTGGGCAAATTGCATCCCGCGTTGTGTATCATCTTCGCTAAAGGGATAATCTGGCTCGACACGCGCCATTGCCAAAACCCCAATACATTTATCCCCTAACAAAATCGGAAAATCTCCGACTGCCCGCAATTGGGCTTCGTCATATAACACCCGTTTGCCAGACCATTTGAAATAATCGTCCACCAAGACAGGTTGTTTCGTATCGAATGCCCGCCATGTCACCAGTGCTTCCCCTCGTTTGACAGCATCGCCAAGCAAGTAAGGTTGATTTTCTGTAAAGGCACGCACCACCAAAACATCACCTTCTAATAGCATAATTTCGCCATAAGGCGCATCTAAGAATGTGGCGGCATATTCGACAATTTTCTTGAGCAAATCTTCTTTGCTATGCCGATTGAGCAAATCTAAAATAATCTGATACAAAACCGTCAAATATTCGCCAGTAGATGTTTTATCTGGCTTAGAGTAATAGCGTATTCCTTCGTGTAGGCTTGAAGGGCGGTTATCTAACGGGGTTGCGAGTAAACTTTTCTTGAGTGAATAGCGCGTATGACCGGGTGGGAATCCGTCCAA
>CALDGT010000143.1 GCA_937942935.1 uncultured Chloroflexota bacterium
TGATGCCCGTGGTGATGGCACTCAAACCCCTCATGCAATTTGGGATTAAGCATGTTGTTACCGTTAGCCAGCAAGCCATCAGTGGCGCAGGTCACCCGGGTGTGGCATCGTTAGATATTATGGATAATGTCATCCCTTATATCGGTGGCGAAGAAGAAAAGTTAGAAGAAGAATCATATAAAATGCTGGGGTCATTCGATGGCGCAAGCATCAACAATGCCTCATTCGTGACCAGCGCCACTTGTACCCGTGTACCTGTGATTGATGGTCATACTGTGAGCATTTCGGTTGGGTTAGAAAATAAAGTAGACCTCACTGATATTATTCACGCATGGGATAATTTTGTCGCGCCTAATCCTGTTCCATCGCTCCCAAGCGCACCCAAGCAAATGGTCACTTACCTGCCCCAAAAAGACCGCCCACAACCCCGCCGTGACCGCATGGCAGGCAATGGCATGACCACATCTATCGGTCGCTTGCGCGAATGTCCAATTTTGGGTTATAAATTTGTGGCATTGTCGCATAATACCATTCGTGGCGCGGCTGGTTGTAGCATTTTGAATGCGGAACTTTTGACAGTTGAAGGCTATTTTGGCAATTTTCGCCCTACAGCCTAACATAATTCATCTTGTAAACTAACGGTTATTCGATTAGCCGTAGCTTTAAGCAACAATTTGTGTTGTCTTATTGTAGTGTGAGTAATAAATCTAGGAGAAAACATGAGAATTTTTATCACAGGCATTGACGGATACTTGGGTTGGGCATTGGCACAATATTTGGTCGCACGCGGGCATACCGTTGCAGGTGCCGATACCATGTTCCGCCGTCAATGGGTCGCAGAATTGAACAGTCAAAGCGCCCTTCCCGTTTATAGCAGAGAAGAACGCATTGCAGGATTCAAAGAACGTTATGGCGTAGATTTAGATTTCCGTGAAGGCGATTTTATGGATTATGAATTCACCAAAAATTTCTTCGCCGAATTCAAACCCGATACCATCGTCCACTTAGGTCAAATGCCATCTGCCCCTTATTCAATGATTGACCGTGACCACACCGTATTCACCCAACAAAATAATGTCATCGGCAACCTGAACATCCTTTGGGCGATGAAAGAAGTTTGCCCAGATGCCCACTTGGTCAAATTAGGGACAATGGGCGAATATGGCACACCCAATGTAGATATTCCAGAAGGCTTCTTTGAAGTGGAATTTAGAGGACGTAAAGACTTACTCCCCTTCCCACGCCAAGCCGCCAGTTTCTACCATTGGAGCAAAGTCCACGACTCTAATAACACGATGTATGCCTGCAAAATTTGGGGCTTACGTGCCACCGATATCATGCAAGGCGTTGTATTTGGGACACGTATTGATGAAATGGGCGAAAATCCAGACCCACGCCTCCGCACCCGCCTCGACTTTGATGAATGTTTTGGGACAGCCATTAACCGTTTCTGTTGCCAAGCCGTCATCGGGCATCCATTAACCCTGTTCGGTGCGGGTAATCAACGTCGTGGCTTCTTGCCATTGCGTGATTCCATGCAATGCCTCACCATTGCCTGCGAAAACCCACCCAAGAAGGGTGAATACCGCGTATTTAATCAATTTGAAGAAACCTATAATATCTTTGAATTGGCAGATATGGTTGGCGAAGTGTGCGATGAATTAAATATTCCTGTCGAAATCTTGGAATATGATAATCCTCGTTTTGAAGCCGCCGAACATTATTATAATCCAGACCGCAATCACCTCATCAACTTGGGATACAAACCCTCGCATGATGTGAAAGCCGAAATGCGGATTATGATTAAAGATTTGATGGAACACAAAGACCGTATCGCAGAAAAGAAAGATGTCCTCGTCCCCAGCATCCGTTGGGAAGGCGTGCGCCGTCGTTCTAATGTCATCGGCACACATCAGAAAAAAGAACAAGCCTAATCCGTATTGCCCATACAACAAAGGATATGATGTAGGGGCATGATACATCATGCCCTAAACACCAACCTGATTCATCTGTAAGGGCGCAACATGTTGCGCCCTTGCCCAATCTGTCATAAAACCATATCAATTTTCATCAAAAAGGATGACCGATGATTCAATTTCGTAAATGGAATGAAGTTTCATCAGAAGACCGCGCCAAAGTGATGAGGCGAGCCGAACAAGACATCACCGACCTCATCCCAACCGCCCAAGAAGTCATCGCCCGTGTGCGTAAAGAAGGCGATGCAGGTGTGGTACATTATGCACGTAAGTTTGATGCGCCCAATTTCACCGCCGAGATGCTTAAAGCCACATCTGAAGATTTTGCCAATGCGCGTTCACAATTAAGCGCAGAAGTGATTTTTGCCATTCAACAGGCACATGCCAATATCAAAAAATTCCACGAAGAACAAATGCCAGAAGCCATGTGGTTCACAGAAATTCAACCGGGTATTATGGCAGGCGAAAAAATTACCCCTATAACCAGTGTGGCACTTTATGTCCCGCGTGGAAAAGGCGCATTTCCGTCTGTGATGTTGATGTTAGCCACCCCCGCCAAAGTCGCAGGTGTGGAAAAAGTGATTGTCGTCACCCCGCCAACCCCCGAAGGCAAAGCTGATGCCGCTTCATTGGTCGCCGCCGAAATATGCGGTGTGGATGAGGTCTATGTGGTGGGTGGGATGCAAGCCATTGCCGCCGTTGCTTATGGGACAGAATCTATTCCCAAAGTGGACAAAGTTATCGGACCGGGGAGCAGTTATGTCTCTGCCGCCAAACGCCTGTTATACGGCGTGATTGATGTTGGGTTGCCCGCAGGTCCCAGCGAATCTATCATCTTATGCGATGAACATGCCGACCCACGCCTCGCCGCGCTTGATTTGTTGGTCGAAGCAGAGCATGGTCCCGATTCCGCCGCGACATTGGTCACACATAGCCAAAAAGTGGCAGAAGAAGCACTCGCTATTTTGCCCGAATACATCGCCCAAATTCCTGAATGGAGACAAAAATTCATTCAAAATGTCTTGGCAAATTATGGTGGCATCGTCTTGACCGATAGCCTAGAAGAATCTATTCAATTCGTGAATGATTATGCGCCAGAGCATCTTGAGGTGCTGGTAGATGAGCCGTTCATCGCGCTGAATAAAATTCGCAATGCGGGTGAAATTCTGCTCGGACACATGACACCCATCCCCACCGCTAATTATTGCTTGGGGTTGAATGCCATTTTGCCCACAGGCGGATTCGCACGTAGTTTCTCATCGGTCAGTGTGTGGGATTTCCTCAAGCGTAGCGGGATTGGCTATTTATCCAAAGAGGGATATGGTCGCTTGCAAGGTATCACCGCCACCCTCGCCGATTATGAAGATTTCCCATCTCATGCCTTTGCCATCCGCAAACGCAATGAAATTTTAGGGTTATAAAACTGTGTGGCGGACATACGAGGCGGTTGCCTCTAGTCCGCCATTACATGGATAAAACTGGCTCTAGTGTACTGGCTGACTAGCGCCTAGCGCGTATGTCAGCCACCAATGATAGAACAATACCATGACCAATATTTTACAAACCATCCAACAATTGCAATTCACCGATAAACCCCAAGCGGAACAACTTCTCATCACATTCATCCGCGAGACATTCGATTTATCAGTGAAAACTGTCGAGTTACGCCCACTTGCGACATCGCTCAACTCGTTCAACGGCTTTATCATGCTCACCGATGGGACACGACTATTTTTCAAAACCCATACCGAACAAGATACGGTCATTGATGAATATTATAATGCGCGGTTATTAGCAGATGTGGGTTATCCGATTATTCAGCCCATCTATAGCACCACCAAAACGGGTCAACAATTTTTAATTTACGAGGTCATCACTGCCCCAGCCGTGTTTGATGTGGCGTGGGACTTGGAACTGCGCCAAGCCGATGATGATATATCTTTTTTACCCACATATAACCAACTCAAGCAAGCCCAAAATGATGCAGATGATGCCTTATTCACGTATTATCAAGCCAGTTTGCAATCCCCCACCCCAACACCTGATGCGCCAATTCACCAATTATTTTTTCATCGGCTAACAGGTGGGCGTTATGACCGTTTTTATGCCGATGATAACCCAATTATCCTGCCTCATGGCACATTTCGCATGAAAGCTATAAAACGGGTAAAATGGGTCATTAATGGTCAA
>CALDGT010000144.1 GCA_937942935.1 uncultured Chloroflexota bacterium
TGATTTGGCATTGGCAGATGATGGCATTTTATATGTGACCGATAGAGGTCGGCGTGATGTTTGGGTAATTGATAGTGAGGGAAATGGCGAATTTTGGTGGCGTGTGCCTGCCAACGATTCACAATCGGGGACGGCTTTGCCAACCAGCATAGATTATGATTCATCTACCGACACCTTGGTGATTGTTGCTACCAATAATAATGTAGATATTGTTTATCGTGTCTCGCGGGATGGCGAGATGACCGAAACCTTGTATCGGTTCAATGGTGTCCTTGCCGATGCCCCCGGGTTTGATGGCGTGAGTGTGAGCCAAGATGGGCGCATCTTTTTGGCGAATTTTAGCCAAAGCGCTGTGAGCCAATTGAACCAAAATAATTATTCTATTTTGGCACAAGGCTTTCGTGGGGCGAGCGCCATCGCTTATTTTGATGGCAAATTATATGTCAATAACTTTGACCAAGTGGGCATGGTGAATCCATTGGTACAACCCCGCTTGCCATTTGCCATTGATGAGGTCACATTATCTAGCCCCGCACCAACCGCAACCGAATCGGAATAAATTTGCCCATAAAACATAAGGGCGCAACACTAAGTTGCGCCCTTAACAATGTCTTTTCGTTAATACTGAAGATGATTAGGCGAAGCGTTGAGACCCGCTATTATCACCATCACGGAAGCTAATGATTGCGCCGTAAAGGTCATAATGCAATTCTTCTAATTTTTCTGCCATTTCATCTACTTGGGGTTTGAGCCAAGAAAGGAAACGTTCCACAGCCAAACCACCGACCAAGCCAACAAAAGCGGTCATTTTCAAAATCATGATGGCGATTTGGAGTGCTTTGCTAACACCCTTCAACACATCGCTGGTAGATTTAAATTTATTTGCCATGTCTTCTACGACAGGGATATCCATTTGCACATCTGGACTAGCCATTATTGTTCTCCTTTGTTATCCATTAACTCATCAAGGTGTATCGGGTTATTAGAAAATGTTGAAATCATCCAAAATGCCATTGATAATGCCCATGGCACGTTGGTCAGCTTGTTCAATCAAGTCCATCGCTTTGCGGATGTTGCTGGTATAATCGCCGCCATAATTCATCATTTGTTGAATATTGGGGATGACTTGTTGTTCCATTTCTTCAAAAAACCGATTTGCCCCTTGCCCTTTCCACGCATCGCGGAGTGGGTTGAGTTGGCTCATGATGACCTGTAAAACTTGGTCTTGAATGACATTAATTTGTTGCATAATTTGACCGATAACGCCTTCAACAGCGGCGCGTGCAAACTTGAGAAGAATACCGAGTACCATTTATCGCCTCCTAATTAACCGTTGAAGTATTTGCTAGATTTGCTGTCGCTCGATTGCAGGTCGCTCATTGCACCCATCAAGTCGCCAGAGATTTCATTGAATTTGTCTTGCAAGCGGTTGATGCTTGGGTTCAAACGGCTACGAAGACCATTAGAGAGTGCATCGCCAGCACGCCCAACCAATACACCACCATCGAGTTGTTCTGCGATTTGATTAAGTTCGCGCATGGTTTCTGCAAGCAATTGGGCTGTTTCTTTGCATTTTTGGCTCATTTCTTGCATCATGCCGTAATTCATCTGAATTAAATCTGCCATGAGTATGTCCTCCTAAGGCGTTGATAATATACGATTGAATAAAAATTAGCCCTTAAACAAGTTGCTGGCTTGTTCTTCTGATTGTCTAAAGGTGTTGGCGACTTGCCCCAACGCATTGGAGACCATTTCTAAAGCGCGTTGCAATTTTTGAAGCGCAGGAAATACTTCGCCTTCCATTTCGGCTTGGAACTTATCTGCACCGCGACCTTCCCAATTTCCATTGAGAAGTTCACCCGTCTTGGCTTTCAACATTTGAAATTGTTGTTGAATAGTATCGGCGCGTTGATTCATCATATTGCTCAATTTTTGCAATTCTTGATAATCTGCTTCTACTCTATCAGACATGAATTTACTCCTTTAACCAATTTTTAGTCTTGCATGTGAACGACATTGTTACCTAATCTTACAATACGCCCATTTTGGTGTTACTGTCAAGACAATAGGAATAAATTCCCCCCTTTTCTTAACAATTCGTTATATTTGTCATGTTTATGCGTAATTTTGTTTCGCAAAATAGGGGTGTAGAGACTTGCCATAGCAAGTCCCTACAAAAAATGACTTATGGTGCGGGGGTGGTTTCTGGTGTTATTTCTACGGTTTCGGTAGATTCTGGTTCTGGTAAAGGTAATGGATTAATTTTGGTGACACCAGCCAAATCCCCGATGATGGTGATATTACCATCTTCAATGAGTGTCGCAGATACCCATCCTAATATCGTCCGATTGCTACGATTGACGAAACTCACCCGCAACCAAGACTCACTCCGATTTGTTGCATCAATCCGCGCTACAGAATAGGGTGTTAACCCTGCAAAGGCATTGGCACGCTCATCGAATGAGGCATATTCGCGCACATTAATGGGGTTATCACCTGTGACAATCAAATGCACACCAAATAGCTCTTCGCTTGGAGCAGTTGGATTTTCTGGGTCAATCATGGGCAAGTTTTCGATGGCAGTGCCAGAGACAAATGCTTCTAATTGATTATTGGGGAAGCGTTGCACCCATCCCGTGATTTTGTCTTGAATTTCGACATAGAACCATTGCCCATTGGGATGAATCCCAAACAAGGTCAATTCATCACCAAAGAGGAGGGGTACGAGCAATTCTGACCGTGTATCTGGCAATTTATACAAAATAGCATCATTTACCACCACAACCATCAAATTTTCGATTACAGGGGCGGTAATTTCGGCTGAAGGGGTCGTTTCTGCTGTGTTCTCTGCGCGGGCGGTTGCGGTTGCCCCGACGCGAGTTTGTACCGCTTGCAAGGTCTGAACACCAGCCGTTACCGTGAAAACAGCAGTTTCGGTGGCATAAAATGCGACTTGCGTTTGGGTATTTTGGGCATCAACTGCGACTTGTGTTTCTTGCACACTGATAGCCGTTTGTGTTTCGGGTGGCAAATTAGCACGGGCTGTCGCTGTAAAGGGATAGACCAGTGTGAGGGCGTCGGTGTTTGGTGTTATGGTTGGTGGTGCTGTATTGGTGATTGTCGCTGTAGCAGTTGCCGATGGGGTTGCGGTTAGCGTATTGGTCGGCACGGGTGTCTCAGTTGGTTCTGTGGTGGCTGTAGCGGTTGCCGATGCTGTTTGTGTGGGTGTTGCTGTCACTGTAGCAGTCGGCGATGGTGTTGGGCTAGGTGTGCTTGTTGGCTCTGGGGTTAGGGTAGGTGATACCTCAACCGTTATTTCTGTCGCTACCACATTTGATATATTATCGGGTGTAGATTCGGCTTCAGTTGCTTCTGCCGTGATTTCTGATGTGATTTCGATTTCAGTTGCTTCTACCGTAATTTCTGAAGTCGGTTCGATTTCAGTCACTTCTACGGTCATTTCTGGCGATTCGATGGCACTTACAGAGGCGGGTGTTTTTTCGGATGTAGATTCGATGATGCTATCCACAACGGTTGGCGTGATATCTGGGGTAGTTTCAATCGCAGATACGACATTAGGTGTTGTTTCTGCTTCGGTGACAACGGGTGTTGTTTCGGTTGCCAAAATAATAGATGTCGCCTCGGATGTGGTTTCGGTTGCCTCTTCTGATGAGAGTATCACCACACCGCCCTGATTTTCATCTGTGCTATCCACTATTTCGGTTATAGTGTTGTTTGCTACCTCTGCTGAATTATTCGATAAAATGAGGGCAACACCAAGCGCAATGCCAATCATCAATGCTAATGCCACCAAAATCGGCATGATGGCGCTGGTCATTTTCTTTTTGAATGGGGTCATGCGGATGATAATTCCTGTGGTGTTATCTGGCGCACCGCGTTCTAATACCATCGCAATCAATTGTTGAATCGCGGGTTCAGGTGGATTTTTGGTAATCACTTGAACCAATTCTGGCTCTTTGACCAAATCCCACAGACCATCGGAACAGATGAGGAAAATATCATCAGATTGAGCAGACATGCGCCGATAAATTGGTTCAACCCCACCCGGTTGCCCGATGAATGCTGTCACATTCATATTGCGACCTTGTGCCGCTTCTTCTTCGGTGATGAGACCTGCGGCGAGTTGTTCTTCTAGCACACTTTGGTCGCGGCTAATGCGTTCAATATGTGTACCACGAAGCCGATACACCCGCGCATCACCGACATTGAACAGGACGACTTCTTTGGGATGAATGATAACCCCTGCCGCCGTTGTGCCGATGAGGGTACGTCCCAATTCACCTGCTTTGGATATGACCGCATTATTCGCCACCTGAATGGCAAATTGTAACCGATTCATTGGGTCTGGGTCTGGATTTTTGGGGTCATAATAGGTGGCGAGCAGTGTTTTTACCGCCACACTACTCGCTTCTTCTCCAAACCCCATACCACCAATACCATCTGCAACGACAAAAAATGCACCAAGCGATTCTTCTGGGCTGTTGGGTGAGGGGATGACATAATTGAAGAAATCTTCATTGCGTTTCCGCTTGCGTCCTACATCAGATAAGCCAAAGGCTTCTAGGGATTTAGAGAAATCTGCCATAATTTTTTTACTCACATCAAATACAGGGCAGAGGGATGACCCCTCTGCCCAATAAAATTAAAAATCAAGAGATGCGGTTTTGCTGTTACTGCTCGTCATTTCAAATTCGATGACAGTGGTCTCACCGAGTTTGATGATGGCACGCGCTCCTAACGGATAACGCCCATTGACAGGTTCATCATTGACCTTAACCCCGTGCGTATTGGGTTTAGACTCAACGTAATATGCCCCGCCATCGAAAATAATGTCGGCATGTTCACGCGAGATATTTTTGTCGCCTTCGACATTCAAATCATTCAATCGCTTGCCTGTACGCCCAATATAGAAAGCGGGTTTGTTGATGGCAAATGTTTTGCCAATCATCGAGGCATCAAGCGAATCTATGATATTCAATACAGCAGGCAAAAAGACATTGGTCTTTTCTTCTGCCAAACCCGGGGACATAATTTGGAAATTGGTCGCATTTGGGTCTCCACCCGATGGCATGTTGGTCGAGTCGCCGTAGATTGAGAAACTGCCTGTCGGTTGCTCTCCAAATTCGGCTTCTTGATTTTGGTCGCCACTATAACCACCATAGGGTGGTGGGTTATACCCCATATTTTGCATCCCTTGGCGCAATTCATTAATCGAAATCGCGCCTGTCATGTTGGGGAGTGATGGTTGCTTGAGGTTCTTTTCGCGTTGACGGGCAGACCGTATCAACCAAAACAACAAGAAGATGAGGAGCAAAATAATGATGGCGATGATAACACCAACAATTGGCTGATTCACCAGTGTTGTGCGTAATTGTTCGATAAATCCCGGTGGTTGTGGGGTTGGGGTTGGCGTGAATGGGGTATAACCGATGGTTTGAATATTTTCAGATAAAATCCGACCTTCGGCATCCAATGCCACTAAGCGCAACCGATATTTGCCATCTGCTAATTCACCAATGGGGATAATGATTTGGTTTCCGACTTCATCTGCGTTGAAATCTTGTGAACGGACAAGATTGCCTTGTTCATCATCCACAATATCTAACCGATACGAAGCGACAAATTCACTATTTTCGGTGCGGAGGTCAATCGTAAAATTCTCTTGACGCTCATCTTGTTGAATATTATCAATGGCGGCGACAACCGCAGGGGTCGAGGTTGGGGTAGGTGTTAATACACGCCGAACAGGATTGACAAATTCGGTGGTTTCTCTGCTGAGGACAGCACCACCATTATCGCGCGTGACTACACGGATTTTGTATTCACCCTCTGGCTCTAACCCTGTCAAATCTACCACTGCTTCGGTTTCGGTGTTGGTCAAAGAAATACCAGACCGCACGAGGGTATTATTCACGTCCAGAATATCTATCGTGATTTCGCCGATGCTATCTGGGCTTTGAATTGCCAATTGCAACACGACACGATTATTTTCTAAATCTGGGACGATGGTATCTACACCTGCGCTCACTTGTGGGGTAGATGTTGGGCTTGGAGTGGGTG
>CALDGT010000145.1 GCA_937942935.1 uncultured Chloroflexota bacterium
GCTGTTCGCGTGGGAGGAGTGTCGTCGCCTCTTGTGTATTCATCATGGTGGCAATATCGCGCAATTTGATGAGAACTTCTTGGCGTTTCGCTTCGGATGGGTGCGCGGTTAACACAAGTCGTACCCGAATTTTTTCGAGCATTTCGCGCACATCCATCGCCGACAAACCCAATGCTTTGAGTTCTGCGACACCACTTTCGATAGATTCGCTCAAATGCCCAACCAATTCACGTTCACGAATAGTACGGATACGGTGTTGGTCTTCTGCGATATTGATGAGTTGCAAATAATTTCCAAAGGCTTTGATGAGCATCCGCTTTTGCTGAAGATTAGTCGCCCGAATGGTCATTTTAAGGCGTTCAGATGCTTCATAATCCCCTGCGCGACGTGCTTTTGCATCTGCCCGCACTTGCTCCACAAGGTTAAAAATATCTTCGCCCTCTTGTTCTTGAATAATCAATCCCAATAAATTGCCCAAGCGCCGAATATCGGCACGTAACGGGGCAATGAGTTCATCAATGCTCTTTTCTATCGTCATATCCATCCCATCCCAATAACCATTTATTTTTTTGGCGGACTATTTTGATATAGTCCGCCATATTTTATGCGATATATCGAAATTTTTGTAATGTAGAATTCGCCAATCTTTTGATGTGCGACATCAAGCATTTTACCCAATCTGATTAAATTGCCAAAATATCACGCGGGATGCTATCTGCCCGATGTACACCACACAAGGCAAGGGCGAGGTCAAATTCATCGCGCAACAGGTCAAAGGCTTGCAATACACCCAATTCGCCATTTGCCGCTAACGCATAATAAATCGGTCTGCCGACCAAAACAGATTTTGCACCGAGCGCCAATGCTTTGAGGATGTCTGTCCCGCGCCGAACACCGCCATCTAATAACACATCGGCTTTGCCATCCACACCCGCCACCACATCGGGCAAGGCGGTGAGGGTTGCGATGGCGGTATCGAGTTGTCTGCCTCCATGATTCGAGACAATCACCCCTTTCATGCCATGTTCGACAGCCAATTTTGCATCATCCCCGCGCAAAACACCTTTCACCACCACAGGCATTTTTGTGATAGAAGCCAACCATTCCATATCTCTCCATGTGAGCGAATCATCATAGCGAGCGATGACGGTATTCAAACCTGTATCGGGGCGGGGTTGCCCCATACGCGGAGCATCCGGTTGGCGCAAGTTAGCAATGATAAATTCTTCTGGGATGTGCAAAACATTTTTCATATCCCGTTCACGTTTGCCCAGATACGGCGTATCTACCGTCACAACCAACGCGCCATACCCACTCACTTCGGCACGCGCCACCAAATCACGCGTGATAGCACGGTCTTTATATACATATAACTGAAACCACAACGGATTCGGTTTAATTTGGGCAATCTCTTCTAAGGCAACTGTTGAGATGGTACTCAATACCACCCCTACCCCGCGTGAAAGTGCCGCCCGCGCCACCGCCGATTCTCCCTCTGGATGAGCGAGTTTAGCGAGCGCCATGGGCGCGACCATAAACGGCAAGTCACATTTCTGCCCTAATACCGTCACGGATAAATCCCGATGCGATGAATCACGCAACATACGCGGGCGCAACAGCAGGCGTTCAAAGGCTTCTCGGTTTTCGCGCAGGGTAATTTCATCATTTGCCCCGCCAAGATAATATTCAAAATGGTCATGGTGCATTTTTTCACGGGCGATAGGTTCAAAGTCAAATAAATTTGTGGGTTTATTCATGTGAGTATGTCCTTTCTTAAAAATCCATTTAGGATGATTATAACGATTCATCCCATAGATTCCCCTCAATTGGCATATAATGGTAAACTCGTTTATCTACCCTTATACAACTTCATTCATGCTTCGTTTGAGTTAGGTTAGAAGCCGACATTTTTCCCGAAATTTTGTGTTTAATTAGATAAGGCACAAAATTGATTTTTCAGCATAAGGGAAATGTGACGTGGTAACTATTTTTGCACCTAAACCAGAAGAATTAACCCCTATCGAAACCCCCACTACCCCTAGTCAAAATCCATTTGGTTTGACAGATGATGAAGCCCAACGCAGGCGTGAACGCGGTCAGGGGAATGATATTAAAATCAAGACCAGCCGTAGCTATTGGGAAATTTTGCGCCAAAATATGTTTACCTTCATCAATAATGTGCTGTTTTTCATCGGCTTTATCATGATTTTGCTCGGTCTGTGGGGCGATGCCTTTGTCAGCGTGGGCGTGGTCATGTTGAATGTCGTGGTGGGGATTGTCCAAGAATTTCGTGCCAAAGCCAAACTCGATAAAATATCGCTCCTCACCCGCCCCAAAGCGACTATCATCCGTAGTGGGCAAGAACGCGAGGTAGACCCCACCGAAATTGTCTTGGGAGATATTATCGTGGTGCATCCGGGTGACCAAATTGTCGTGGATGGTGTGGTGGTCGGTGATGGCAAAATGGATGTGGATGAATCGTTGCTCACAGGCGAATCAGATTTAATCGCCAAGCAAAAAGGGGCGCAAGTCTTTTCTGGCAGTTTTTGTGTGAACGGGACTGCCCTATATGAAGCGACCAAAGTCGGGTTAGATAGTTTTGCCAATAAACTCACCCTCCAAGCCAAACAATTCCGCATTATCCGCACACCATTGCAACAAGACATCAATCTGGTTGTGCGCTTATTGTTATTCATCGCGGTGGTGATTGGTGTGTTATTCGCGGTTGCATATGCTATCGAAACAGTATCGGCGGTTCAAAGTGTACAATCTGCCGCCGTGATTGCGGGCTTAGTGCCTGCGGGTCTCATCCTCATGACGACCACCTCTTATGCAATGGGCGCGATTCGCATGTCGGGCAAAGGGGCGCTCATCCAACAAGCCAATGCGGTAGAATCGTTGAGTAATGTAGATGTGTTATGTCTCGATAAAACAGGCACGCTCACCGCTAATCGGATTCATGTCCACGCATTGCACCCCCTAACAGTAGCAGAGGAAGAACTTGAAGCTATTTTTGGCGATATGGCGCGGAGTGCAAAAGGGGGCAACCGCACCAGTGAAGCCATTGCCAAAGGATGCAGGGGAAAAATTCGCCCTGTTGTGGATGAAATTTCGTTTTCGTCGGCACGCAAATGGAGCGCATTGGTCTTTGATGATGGGGAACGACGTGGCACTTATGTGATGGGTGCGCCAGAAATGCTCCAAACTTATCTTGACCAAGATGATGATTTTGGTAAAGGTCAAATTGATAACTGGTCT
Organism: uncultured Chloroflexota bacterium; assembly: GCA_937942935.1. Classification (GTDB taxonomy): domain Bacteria; phylum Chloroflexota; class Anaerolineae; order Aggregatilineales; family Phototrophicaceae. Next base: position 3,259 of record CALDGT010000145.1, read on the forward strand.
GCCAGTGGCTTGCGGGTGATGTTGGTGGCACATAGCCCATCTACACGCAGTTTGCACGATGGCGGTGGCGCAATTGTATTTCCCAACGACCTCAAACCTGTCGGACTCATCAGCCTATCCGATGAATTACGTCCAGAAGCCAAACAAACCATCGAAAACTTTATGCAAGCAGGCATTACCCTCAAAATTATCTCTGGAGATAATCCGCATACAGTGGCGGCGCTCGCCAAACAAGCCGGATTTAAGGGCGATGTGCGTGTGGTGAGTGGGCTAGATTTAGATAAGATGGATGAAAACCAAATCGCCAAAATTGCTCAAGAAACCACTGTTTTTGGCAGAATTACCCCACAACAAAAAGAAATGCTCGTCACAACTTTGCGCGATGCAGGGCATTATGTCGCCATGATTGGTGATGGTGTCAATGATGTGTTATCGCTCAAAAAAGCGCATATTGGGATTGCCATGCAAAGCGGAAGCGCGGCAACGCGCGGAGTCGCGGATATGGTCTTATTAAATGATTCCTTCGCCGCCTTACCAAAAGCCTTTATGGAAGGGCAACGCATTTTGAATGGCATGGATGCGATTATCCGCCTATTCCTCAGCCGGGCATTTTATGCGGCAATGATTCTCATCGGCTCGGCGTTGATGGTCGGCGCGGTTAATTTTCCGTTCATCCCCAAACACGCCTCATTACTTACATTGCTCTCGGTGGGGATTCCAACACTCGGAATTGCGGCGTGGGCGCGTGTCGGTGTGCCAAATCGCAACCTCATGCGCGATATGGTACATTTTATTTTGCCGTCTGCCATGAGTATCGCGGCAGTGGCACTGGGTGTGTATGTGATATTTTTCCATTTGCATGTGTATTCATCTGACCCAGAATCTATCAAACAAGCGGTCAATTTTGCCCGTACAGCCCTCACAACCGCTATTATTTTTATGGGGTTAGGCTTGATTGTTTTTGTAGAACCCCCTATCCCATTCATGACAGGCGGTAGCGGGTTAAGTGGCGATTGGCGACCAACTATCAGTGCAGGTGTAATGTTGGCAATTTACTTCTTAATCGTCCTGATTAGCCCCTTACGCCAATTCTTTGAACTCGAAATGCTTTCGCTTCAAGAATATGCCCTCATCGGTGGGATTGTCTTGGCATGGGCGATTAGCTTGCGGTTTATATGGAAGTTCAATTTATTAGAACGCTTTTTGGGGCTTCGGATAAGTACGGTTCATAAGCCAATGTTGCAATCTTGAAATATCCCTGTCATTATATGCACATTAATGTTATAGTTATGCCAACAAAATCAAACCAAATTCGAGGCAAAATGTGCAATGGATAATTCAAATACACCCGAAAAGCCTGATATGACACCAAACACGAATATTGGGGGAGAGGAAAAAAATCCACTCACAACCCATGATGTGCGAAGTGAAGCAGAAGAGGCGCTTAGGCGATATTTAGAAGCTCATCCAACCTCAGAATTATTCATCGAAAAACCCGCCCCCATTCATGGGGAAGAAGTCCATTTGCGCCTCGAAATTCAAGGTTGGGCAGACCCATTAGCGATTACATTCAAAATCGAAGCCGTCATCGGCAGAAAAGACCCCATGTTGGGCTTTACCCCCGAAATTGACCTCACCTCTTATGGCGGGTATCAGATGGGGATTAGTCGCAAACATGCCGTGATTCGACGCAAAGGCGACCAATTAGAATTGGTAGATTTGGGAAGTCGAAATGGGACATTTTTGAATGGAAAAAAGCTGGATTCTGGCGAATCTGCCTTATTAACCCATCATGATGAAATTCGCTTGGGCAAAATTATCATGACATTGTATGTCCAACAAGAAGAATTATTATAAACAGTGTAATCTTCTAAGACCCTAAAATATCTTCAATTTCGGCGGCGGCTTTTTTAGCGGCGACCAATACCCGCGCAATTCGCGCATCTTTATCTACTAATACAGCCAAAGATGCCCGCCCCGCAGGATACACCACCATCACACCGCTTTCACCTTCCATCAATAGGCGTTCTAGTTCTCCTTGTGCAAGGCGCTTGAGGGTACGTTCTGCAAGACCAATTAATGTCGCAGACATCGCCGCCACTTGTGGGCTACTAGTAGGATTTTCGTGCGGATTCTCTTCGTCACCGGGCGGGTATGCGGCGACCAACAAACCATCTACATTGACGATGACCGTTGCTTTCACGCCCTCCACAAAGGTATGAAGCATTTTTAATTTTTCTTCTAGGGCATCACTACGATACTGTTGGGACATGACCGCCTCTTTCAATTTCGAGTTACGCTAAACACCGATAATAATAACATGTTTTTATGTCGTATGGGAGATTTATCCCACTTATTATTGTAGCCTATTTTCTGCGTTGTGCATCCTCACGCGCAAATTTGGCTAATAAATATTTTTCTTGTTCTGTCAAATTTGCCTTACGAAGCAAATCGCGCCTACGTTCCCATGTACGGCGCAAGGCTTGTTCTCGG
>CALDGT010000146.1 GCA_937942935.1 uncultured Chloroflexota bacterium
ATTATTTTGTGGCTGACATACGAGGCTAAAGCCTTGTAGGGACGCGATTAATCACGTCCGTACAGCCAGTACATCCCTCAAAATAGGCAAAATTGTACTGGCTGACTAGCACGCAGTGCGTATGTCAGCCACCAGATACCCCGCTAGGGTGCGTCCGATGTTTGTAAATGATTTTGCTGTTGATGTTAATAAATAGGGCAAGATAATAGGTTGGTAGGGTGGCACTAGCGATAGCGTATGTGCCACCGATTCGCGGTTGTGCCACCGTAAATACCCCCAAAAATTCGCACTTTGCCCATAAAACGAAAAATCCCCTTGTGGGGGGATAACCTACATTTTCATCAGTTAATCTCGTATAGTATGGGACAATGCGGGCGGGTTAAAAGACCTGTGGGGTTAGGAAGCCAGATAATCGCCGCCCAATTGTTTCTTCCCATACAATCCTGTTTAGGGGGCAGGATTCCTAAAGTATAACACCTGTCCTATATATTGTCAAGGATTTCTTTGTGCATAGGACTTATGTCCCGATAAAGCCTAATATCCTACCCAACTATTTATTCCCAATTCTGAATACGCTGTACCATCCAACACCCAAAATGGGCGCGGTTTTTTGTGCAACACATATTGCGTGCGATGCGCTGTGTCATCTATCTGATGCTGTTCGCCGATGATGATATACTCGGCGCTATGCGATAACTCCGCTAATTCAATGCTGATGGCGCTCCCGATTGTCCACATCAGTCGCTGGGGATTCGGCTGTGTGGCGCTTTCGGTATAACTGATTTTTTCGATTTTCCCTTGCGGATACGCCCTCTCTAGCACCTCATACCCCGCGATGTCGCGGATTTCGGTGGCGCTGGCGGGTGAATTGAGCCGAATTTTCATCCCAAACCGCCCAAATTGTGCCTGACTGCTCATCTCTTGCGCCATCACCGCCAACATATTTTGGCGGGCGCTCGGTTTGCCTTGCAAGCGCAATTGGTGAATGTTTAGGGTGCGCTCGGTCATATTTTCCAGATGGATGAGCGCCTTGCCTCCCATTTCGGTGAGAGAGATGCTCACATCCCCGTTATTTGGCACGATAGATGCCACCAAACCCGTCTGTGCGCCGACATATTGCCCACCATCGCGCCGTAAGCGGGCTTCGATGGTCATCGCCTGATAGGGTGCGAGCAAAATGGGCGCATCCAGCGACCATAATTCTGCCGATTCTGCCAAGATTTTGCGGGGCATACATTCCACCCATACCTCATTGGCGAGTCCCTCTCCATACCGATACACCACCTGTTGCGGGGCATGGGCGTTGTCTGATGTCACGGTGGCTATCGGCACATTGGGCGCGTGCATCCGATGCCGATTCCAAAATACTGCCCGTCCTTGGCGGTTAAATAAAAAATACCCTCGCTCTGCTGTGACCAGATGGTGAATCACCGCCCACAAATCATCATGGGCGGTGTCGCCAAAGACCTCAAATGTGAACTTGCCTTTGTCCAAATATGCAAAATCGGCAATGCTCCCCACCCGTGTCGTCTGTGCTAAGGCGCTCATGACATCATCGCCCAAGCGCCACACATCCGCCACCGCAGGCGGGAGCAATTCCTCGCTAAAAATATCGCCTAGCACCACATCGGCAGTGACAGATGAATAGACGGGCAACCGCGCTGGCAATTGCTCTAAGAGTTGTTTGCCGCCAACTCCGTATAAGGTCGCCGTCACCATGCCTGTGCTTGTGCCTGTGGGCGAATAGGTCACTTGTGGCAAATTCAGCCACCCCGTCCACATCGGCTCGTCGTCATGCACAATCCGCAATCGTTTGCGCGGGGCAATCATCCCAAATAGGGGAGAGGCGCTATTCTCTGGCGAATACTTGCCAGATGTGTTATTCACCACCACCATCGCCACATTTTCATCTGCGAGGCGTACATTTCCGTTGCGTAAGCCAATCCGCCACTCGGCAGAGACGACATCGGCGGTGATTTCATCGGTATCAGAAAATTCATTGTCGTTGCCCGCATCTAAAAAATAGCGAAAGGTCATGATTTTTGCTCCTTGTATTGCATATCTATTTCTATTATAGAACGTATGTCAATAGAACAAAGCTGATTTTTTGGGATAAGTTTGGGATTTGTGTTCGGTTGATGTTACAAAATATTATTTCTTAATCAAAATTTAATCTAAATCTCGCACAAGATGCCCTAAAAGCCCCACACTTTTATTTTCTTCCCGATTTTAGCCCTATAACCTCACCCCTAAATCCCTGCTCCAAAGCAGTTCAGTGGCGGACATTATCGTGAATTATGGTTAAGGTTATTTTTATTTCACCTCACCCCCACAACCCCCTCAGCCACGCTGTGGAGAGGGAGAACTGACGGCAAAAATACCGTCCCTACGACCTGAAAATGGGTTTTCACCCCCTTTCTCCATTGCATGGGAAAGGGGGACGGGGGTTAATTTCGCAGACCTATTGGTTATCCATAACTGACGTTAAAATGAGATTTTCTTGGGGGTGGGATGAAATCAAAATAGCTAGACCTCAGATTTTATTTCAAACCAATCAAAATCGGCGGGGGTATCTCCGACCACATACATCCCCAAAAACACACCCGTAAAGCTACCCGCTATTTCGGATGAGACATACCGTGTGTAGGCGGTTGCCAATGGATGGAACACCCCGTTTTCATCGGCATATCCCAACCGATATTCGAGAGCATCGCTTTGAATCATCAATTCAATAGAGGATGCTTTCCATTGCACCCGCGCCATCACCGCCGATACACTGCCGATGCGTTGGCGCACAAACACCCAACGGTCTGTGCCATCCATCATCACGCCCACCTCATAATGATGCAATTCGCTCTGATACACCGTGATGCCCGCCTCTTGACCGTGCGCCATCGGTTCAAATTGGAGCGAAGCGCGGGTGATGGTCGCAAATTCGCGTTGACGTCTGCCGACAAATGTCGGGGAAAGGGCATCGAGTGTATTGGCATTGCCATACAAGCGCAAATGACCGGGGCGGTCTGTGAGTGACCACATCTTTGGGCGTGGATTGCGGATGAAATTCCAATCGAGTGCCAGCGTGGGCGCATCAAAATCATCACGCGGGGCGCTGGTCTCCCAAATGTGCGCGGGGGGGAGGGGCGCATCCATCTCAAATTCCATCAGTTGCCCATTATTCACCACCAACCAACCCGCCTCATTCCACGATACAGGCGCGAGCATGGTTTCGCGTCCCAAATGATGCGATTGCCAGTAGAGGGTGGTTGGGCGGATGGCGAGGCATATCATCCACCAATTGCCCGCCTCATCTGTGACCAAATCGGCGTGACCTGTGGCTTGAATGGGATGGTCATAATGATTTTGATGGCTAAAGATGGGGTTATAGGGACATGGTTCATAATCGCCCCACAGCGTCTTGGAACGGGCGAGGGTGATGCAATGGGCATACGATGTCCCGCCCTCAGAGATGAGGACATAATAATATCCGTTGTGATGATAAATATGCGGGGCTTCTGGATGCCGTCCACCCATGCCACGCCAAATCATTTTCCGTTCAGAGATGCGTTTTCCGGTGGGCAAATCTATCTCTACCAAATAAATGCCTTGAGGCGGTTCGCTGGTGCTGACCACATACACCCGCCCGTCATCATCAAAAAAGAGGGTGGGGTCTATGCCGTCTATATCCAACCAAACGGGGTCTGACCATTCGCCAGCAGGGTCTTCTGTCCACACATAAAAATTGCCACCCCCGCCGACTAATGTCGTCACCATATAAAAACGTCCGTTATGATAACGGATGGTTGGCGCAAAAATGCCGTGTGCGGAATTAACCCCTTCCAAATTCAGTTGTGATGGACGGGTGAGGCAATGCCCAATTTGTCGCCAATGCACCAAATCTCGGCTATGAAGCACAGGAACACCCGGAAAATAACAAAAACTGCTTGTGACCAAATAATAATCACCCCCCACCCGACAAATGCTTGGGTCTGGGTAAGTGCCAGTTACGATAGGATTTTGATACTGAGTCATATTGTCTCGCTGTTTTAGATAAAAACCGATGAGAAACACCCCCATTTTATATTACGGGGAATAGGGTAACTATAACGCAAAATGGGGTGCTTGGCAAAAATGGTCTGCATACCGTTTTGCCAAATCCCCATCAAAACAGGCAATCGGTGCGTATTTTTATAATTTATTCCCCCCACAAAACAGGCAATCGGTAGGGTGGGTACTAGGGCGCGTGCGCCCGTATGTCCCACCGCCATAAAAAAATATTCCCCCAAAAACCGATTTTCACCCCTTTCTCCACATGGTGGCTGAGGGGGCGACACTAACTTAACCTGAAGGGTGTGCAGACAAAAAAGCCTG
>CALDGT010000147.1 GCA_937942935.1 uncultured Chloroflexota bacterium
GGGGGGCATTGCATCCCATTAGACCCGCATTATTTGGCATGGAAAATGCGGACACTCCACTATAATTCCAAATTTATTCACACTGCCGATGAAATTAACTCTGCCATGCCTGCCTATGTGGTGAATAAAGTCATGCACGCGCTGAATGATGAGCGTAAATCGCTGAATGGGGCGCGGGTACTCATTTTGGGTGTGGCTTATAAACGGGATATTGATGATGTGCGCGAGAGTCCTGCTTTAGAAGTGTATCATTTGCTCCAAACCAAAGGCGCAGAGGTGATATTCCATGACCCGCATATTTCGCAGTTTCGTGCAGAAGATGGGCATATTGTAGAGAGCATTGCATATTCTGCCCAAGCCCTAACCGATGCCGATTGTGTGGTGATTATCACCGACCATAGTGCTTATGATTGGGCGCATGTGGTTGAGTACAGTCGTTTGGTGGTAGATACCCGCAACGCACTTGGAAAATTAACGGGCAAGGCGCGAGTAATTGGGTTATAATGATAGAAATCATTATCAGGGATATGAATTATCATATCCCTACACACCGTTTTCGTTGATAATTAGGGATATGAACTTATGGAATTACCATTTCATCTCAAAACATTAGAACCCTTACCGGGCGCATTAGATATTTTGCGTTATTTTGGCGATTTGGGTGGTGAATCGGCAGATGCTGACCAAATTTGTGAAGCACTCGATATGAGTGACCGCCGTTTTTCTAAGGCGATTCGCCGTTTAGTCACAAAAGAATACTTGAGCATGGAAGGCGCTATGGTTTATCGGCTCACCCAATTGGGAGACCAAGCCGTAGATGAACTCCGTGAGTATGATGAAGCGACTGGCGGAGTCAAGCAAGTGATTGCACCACGCAAGGTTGATGTGATTAGCACACGCCGCTTGGTGGTGGCTGTGCCAAAATCTATCGCACCAAATAGCGATTCGCATGTGGTGGTCGGATTTCATGCAGGTGATAATGGCGGTTTAGCCTCTGCTGATGTGGTGGTTCGGGTGAGCGCCACCAATGGCGCACCAGAATCGCCAGAAGATGTTTTATTTTCGCTGACGACACATCATGCTCAAGAGCCTGTCGCGGTGCGGGCAACCAACACCGCACTACGGCTCAAATTTGAGGTGTATCAATTGGGCGAGATGGGTGATATTCAACCCATCGGCGGGATGCGTGTAGATGTGCCTGTCGGCAAAGCCGATAGCGGATTCATCGCGTATGGCACAGATGTCAAAATCGCCTCATTGTGAATCATTCGGTGGAATCCATCCGAATGGTGCATCTTCATCTAACGAGGACATCGGATTATAACCACGGCGGGGTGGGGTATCATCACTCACTCCGCCAGAACTCCCCCATAATATATCAAATAATGGCTCGCGCCGTTCTTCTTTTTTGACCAATTTACGCAAATCAGGTGCATAATAAATGGGTTTTCTGCGTCCTTCTATAAGGGCGACTCGTGCCACACCCCGCGCAAGGGCTTCGATTGGCATGGGTGCAATGCGTTTCATCCGCAATTGATTGATGAGTGGAATACTGCCCAATAGGGTCATAAATTCAAAAAAGGGCGGGCGATATTCGCCATAAGAATAGGTTAGTGGGGCGCGGATGATTGTCCCTTGCAACCCGACACGGCGGATATGCGCTTCTGCATCGCGTTTGGCGCGGATGTATCCTCGATTCAACCAAAACGCGCTGGTGCTACTCATGTAAATCAAATGCGATACACCATCGCTAATACACATGGCACAGACATTGCGAATAGAGATGAAATTAAGGCGTTGATATGTAAGCCCACGACTCGGGTTGGCGGTAGGGCTTCCGATGGCGTTAATCGCCGTCAAATATCCCCGCGCCCGTCCACGTAAACTGGCTGGTTCAAAGACATCGCCTAAAATTACCCGCACTTGGTCATGCAAAACACCGAGTTTTGCTTCGGCATCTGGGCGGACGATGGTCGCCACTTCTGCGCCTTCTAATAAGAGGGCGGCAATTATGCTATTGCCCAAATATGTGCCACCACCAATGACCAATAAAGGGCGCTGTGTGTCATTTTGCATGGACTATCCTTTGCATAGTTACGAATTTTCCCATAGCACTTGATTATTTTCGTATTTTTCGTTAAAGTCTATGATAAGTTTTATTTGTGTGTTTGTTAGTGTAAAGACACAATAGATTACGGCTATTAGAAAAAACTTGAAAAAACAACCTGCCTTCTTGTGAATTGGCAGATAAGATGTCTAAATAAACCCATTAAAACACCCAAAGGGGCTGATTTTTAGGGATAAAACCTATCAAATATGGTCACACCGCGATGACCATCATCATCTGATATTGTAGCAATTCTATATGGTGGGTATGCCTATAGAATTGTTGATTGCATCTTATATGAGGCATATTCAAGTTTTCAGCCGTAGCCTGATGACAGATTACGGTTTTTTTGTTTTTGGGAAGGACGCGCAATGGCTGTTATCACAGCTTTAGAAATTCAAAAACGCAATAAAGAGCGCGTCAATGTGTATTTGGATGGCGAATTTGCATTTGGCTTGACCCTCATCCAAGCGGTTCAACTCAAAAAGGGGCAAGTCTTGACAGATGCCCAAATTTCGGCATTGCGGTCTGATGATGAGGTGAACAAAGCCTATGACCATGCAGTGCGCTTTTTGGGGTATCGCCCACGGAGTGTATCTGAAACGCGCAAAAATTTGATAGACAAGGGCTACCCTGAAGATGCAATTGAAGCCTTTTTAT
>CALDGT010000148.1 GCA_937942935.1 uncultured Chloroflexota bacterium
TATCAGATTCACTATACAGGCATCCAAAAATCTGACCAAATAGAGCAATACATTAGCCAATTAGCGAGTGCAGATATTATTTTCGTTGATTTAGACATGCCCAAGCGCAATGGTTACGATGTCCTCAAATGGCTTCGCTCACACCCAGAACTGCACGCAATTCCAGTTGTGGCTTGTACGGTATATACCGACAAAGTGGAAGATGCCCAAGCGAAGGGGTTTAGCAGTTTTATCGCCAAGCCACTCAATTTGAACCTATTTTTTGAGCAATTGTTGACCATCGTGCGTGGGCAAGCTATTTGGGAAACCTATCCTTAATAGGTCATTATTTTTAGCGTGGATATTTAGTGTGGATATATGAAAGGAATTCTATGACACTCAGAAAAAGATCTATCTTCATTGTAGAGGATGATAGATTCAATCGTATCACTTATCAGATAGCCCTCATTCGGACAGGTGCTTTTCTTGAATTTGAGCGGTGGGGTTCAGATGCGATACGAAAATTGGGAGGAGGGAGAACCTATGACCTCATTATTCTCGATTTGATGCTTTCTCGTGGTGAAAATGGCTATAATATCTTCAAACAAATACGAGAATTACCCAAATACAAAAATGTTCCTATCATTGCCGTAACCGCCGCAGACCCAATACAAGCGATGGCGCAATGTCGTGAACTCGGTTTCGATGGTTACATCGCAAAGCCCATCAGTGAAGAAATTTTTCCATCGCAGTTAGAACGTATTCTTGCTGGCGAATCCATTTGGTTATCATAGTATCCCCCTCCTAGTTGGATATCAATTAAATAACCCACAAAGCCGTTCCAGTCATAATATCGGAGAGGTTATTGATTTTGAACGGCTTGCCAATAAATCCATGAAATCCGGCAGATTGTGCTTTTTCCAATTCATCATGGTTGGCGCTAATCGCAATAAACAATGCGTCTGGGAATAAGGCATAATTGGTTATCCAGTCTAATACCTGATACCCATCATGTATGGGCAATTTGATGTCTATGAAAACAATATCAATATCGAGTGGTACTTTCATGTTGACATATATCTGAAGTTGCCGAAAGTTTTGTAACCCAATGAATTGCGTGTTGACATTCGCGCACAATGTCCGAAAAATGCCTAATGTGCTAATATCATCATCAACCACTAAAATATTTTTCATCATGTTGGTATCCCATCCTTCTTCAATCATGTTCCTTATATGTCATAAAATTTTAGGAATGAATAGACCACAAAACTTCCCCTTCAATAATACGCAATAATTGAGATGCAAACGTCTGCTCATTGATTGGTTTGGCAATATAACCGTTAAACCCCAAATCACGGCAACGTGCCATCGCTTCTGAGGGTTCTGCCGCCGATACCGCAATGATAGGAATTTGCGAAAATTGCGGGACACTCCGAATTTGTGCAAAAAGATGATACCCACTCTCGCCACGCGGAAGCATGAGGTCTAAGATGATTAAATCGACTTGCTTTTGTGACCTTAGACCAAATAATGTGCTGGGTCCCCAACGTTCAAACACGATATAAGCGCCTTCTTGTATGAGCGCAAGTTGATAAGTGACACGATTAAGCATATTATCTTCTACGACAAAAATAGTTTTCCCTTGAAGTAACATATAACA
>CALDGT010000149.1 GCA_937942935.1 uncultured Chloroflexota bacterium
CATGATGTCCAAATACCATCCCGCCAATAAAAGCCGAACCAACACTGACAAATGCAAATTGACTCAGCCAACTGCTGACCTTGCCGAGCCTATCGCCTTCATTTGCCAAATAGCGAAAGATGAGGAATACCAAAATCCCGATACCAAATAGGGTGATATAAGAGGGGACATCTTGCCAATTGAATTGTAAAACGGTGGTCTTGTTATTTATCCAGCGTTCTTGAATGGGGTCTAGCCCAAAAATTTGTTTGGGCAACACATTCAGACCGCTATCGGGACGGAGCAACCATGCCCATATTGTCCCTGTGACGATGAAAGAGAGTGACATCGGAAACAGGAATATCGTCCTAAAAATACCTTCCCCGATGATTTTTTGGTCGAGTAATAATGCCAACAACAAGCCAACACCCAAACAGCCAGCAATAAAGAAGATGGTGAAGAAAAAGGCATTGACCAACGAGTTACGGAAATAATATTCAGGCGCCATATTGGTCATGAGGTGGTAATAATTTTGGGTGAGTGGTTCATTGAAGCTAATAAGCACATTTTCTGCCAGAGGTGGTTGTGTTGGGTCTTCGCCCCAATCGGTCATAGATGTTTGAATGGTGCTAAAGATAAAGAAATATACAAAAATCGCCAGCAAGATGATTGATGGCGAGAGCATCGCTAATGCGATAAGACGGTCTTTGCGATTATTCATAAAGCCCCCCATGAGGTCTTTACAGGTTAAATATAATTGAAAAAATAGTGTCCATATACTGTAGGGGCTTGCCATGGCAAGCCCCTACACTTAAATGATTTTCCATCATGAACACGATATATCATGTCCCTACAGCCAATTTGTGGGTTGTAGGGACGGCATACATGCCGTCCATGTGTGATGATGATTAATAACCACATTCACCCGATTGGATGCAGATGGCGAGCAATGCACTGGCGGTTGCGCCTGCGTCACGGGTAGATTTGTAAATTTCCAACACGGTGGAGAATTCGCTACCGAAACGTGGATTACCGACTGCACCATGAGCCAAGCTACCAACGATAACATTGCTTGCCCAATCGGCGGCGGTGGCGACTAAGTAGGCATTGTATAAACCATTGCCAGCGACATCAATATCAGAACGGGCGGGGATTGAGCCTTTGAGTGGGTTGAAGGCATTTTGACCATCTACGCTACCCAACACTTTAAGCCAAGCCACAGTTGCATCACGATTTGGTGCGCCAACGGGCAAACCGAAGGCATCAGATAATGCCATGAATGTACCAGCAGTATCTGGAGATGGGGCATAACCAAAGCCGACACCGGGTTCTAAGCCGAGGGTGGTGGACATATAGCCCGCCGCCCAGTCGCCCATAATATTGAAGGCGGCTTCGCCAGCGACCACTTTGTCAATTGCTTGTTGCCAAGACAAACCAGCGGCATCTACATCAATATTGGTGCAAGCCAAAACTGCACCGAATTTTTCCCAAACGGCGACCATTTCGGCGCTATCGGCGGCGAGTGTCCCTGCCCAGAAGCCATTCCAGCCTTCTGCGCCGAGGACTGCTAATGCGACACTTTCCCACAGATGACGTTGGGTCCATTCTTCACCGACCACGAGGGGGACAACACCCGCTTCTTGGATGGTTGGGCAAACGGCAAGGAATTCATCCCAAGTGGTTGGTGCGGCGACGCCCCATTCTTCCAATTTGGCGGGGTTAAACCACATCACGTTGGAGCGGTGAATGTTGACTGGCACGCTATAGATGCCACCTTCATAGCTCATGAGGTCAAGAATACCTTGTGGGAAGGCATCGAACCAACCTTCTTCTTCATACAAGAAGGTGAGGTCTTCCATACGTTGCGCCACGACCCATGTATCGGTCAATTCTGCGCCTGCATGGACTTGGAATGAACTGGGGGGATTGCCACCCAACATACGATTGCTGAGGACGGCGCGTGCATTGACACCAGAACCACCAGTCACTGTGGCGTTGATGACATTCACGTTTGGATACAAACCATTATAAAGGGCGATGAGGGCTTCTAAGGCTGGACCTTCGTCACCTGCCCACCACGAAAAGATTTCTAAATCGCCAGAAAGGTCTGTAGATTCTTGAGCGCTCACAAATGAGAACATGGAGACCAATACGGCGAGGAGTGCAACTAAAACAGTAACTTTTTTGAACATATATAGCTCCTAAAAGATTTAGTCTAAGAGTGGATTTCTATTCATATTTATCCACAATTGTGGATAATAACGCAATCTTTAGATTTCTGCAACCGCTTCCAGAAAAGTTTGTGAATTTTGCCCAATGATATTTGTCATGTTTGAGGATTGGTAATGGCTAGTCTGCACAAACGGGATGATTGTCGTTTATAATCGTAGCCAAAAGACCTTTTTAAGCTGATTTGAAAACGTATTATCATATTATATAAGGAAGCGACTCATGACAACTATCGGTATTATCGGCATTGGCACATACTTTCCAGAAAAAATCGAAACCGCATCTGACCTCGTACCCCGCACCAATATCCCCGCCGATGTCTTAGAAGCGAAAATGGGCATCCGCCAACGGCATGTCGCATCAGAGACCGATACGATTAGTTTTATGGCGACCCAAGCGGGCATCCGTGCCATCGAAAACGCGCATTTATCCCCAGAAAAAATTAATGTTGTCATCTCGCATGGGAGCGAACACAAAGACCATGTGGTGTGGAATAGTGCGGGCAAAATTCAACAAGGGGTGGGCGCGGTGAATGCCTATGGCTTTGAAATTTATGCCTTGTGTGCGGGTGCGCCGATTGCGCTCAATGTGGCGCGTGGGATGATGTTGGCAGACCCCTCGCTAGAATACGCGCTCCTTGCCGCCGCCAGCCGAGAAAATGATATTGTGAATCCTGCTAATCCGCGCACACGCTTCATGCTCAATTTTGGCGCGGGGGCATCGGGCATGGTATTACAACGTGGGGCAGATAAAAATATTATTTTGGGCGCATCTGCTTTTACCGATGGCACGCTCTCAGAGACAGTCGTCATGAATCCCAATGCCACGCCCAACGGTGAAGCCGTCATCATGGGGGATGTGGTGGGGCGCTTGGATGTGATGAATCCCGATTATATGACCGAGCGACTGGGCGAGACATCGCTGACCAATTTTGTGCGCGTCATCCGCGAGGCAGTCGAAAAAAGTGGCGCGACCCTGCGCGATGTGAATTTTATGGGGATTGTCCACATGAAGCGGTCATTTTACCGTGAAATTTTGGCGGAATGTGGTCTCACAGAGGCGCAATCGGTTTATTTAGAAGATTATGGTCATATCCAAAGTGTAGACCAAGCCTTAGCATTACAATTGGGCTTGGCACAAGGCAAGGTCAAAGACGGTGATTTAATTGTCTTGGCAGGTGCGGGGGTGGGGTATACATGGAGCGCGATTGCGATTCGTTGGGGCAAAATCTGAGTTATAATCAACCATAAAAAGGAGTGATGAGATGACCCCAGAGGAATTGATTAATCACATTGAAGCCTTGTCAGATGACGAAATTCTCCAAATTGAAAAATATTTG
>CALDGT010000150.1 GCA_937942935.1 uncultured Chloroflexota bacterium
TAACCGAAATCTCACTTGATACTCCAGAACCTGTTTACCCAACTCTTCCTGATTATAACCCTGACCTAGTAGAAAATTTCATCTTGCAAAATCCGACCAATCCCGATATTTATCTGTATGAAATATGTCCAAGTCGTAGCATCTTGGATGGTGAATTGTATTGTGATTATACCGATATAGTTATCTACAATGTAGCAACCCAAACACAGATAAAAAACCTTAAAGGGGCATCTGGTGATTACATGCGTGGGTATACTGTTGATATTTATAATGGGGGAGGCACTGTCAGCATTAGTGAAAAACTTGTCTCGTGGTCGCCTGATGGTCGTTATTTGGCGTACTTCAGTCCATCATTGTCCACTATTCCACATAATGGCAAGTTGATTGTTTATGATTTACAGATGGACAGGTATTTTGAAGATGTTCGTGAATTATATCTCCCAAATGTCAATCGTAACTTACAATGGTCAGATAACAACATTTTAGTGATATGGCGTACAGGAATATTTTCCGATATATATAATTATGACTATCATAGAAGTCTAAATCTGCTCACATTCTTACATGCTGACACAGAAATGTATGTCACTGTCAATGGCAAAACACTATTTGATACATGGAATCCTTCGGTAATATTTTCGCCAGATGGTGATACTGCGGCATTTATTGGTAAAGAGCGAGTAATTCCAGAACAGCCACCCGATTTTTCTGGTTATTCAGGAGATTTAATCCTCATCTCCACCACCACAGGCGAATACACTGTAATGGACACAGATGTGAGCAAAATCATCACATGGCGCTCCATCTGCGACTTCACGCCACTGGATACCGCCAGCCTCATCAGTACCATGCAAACCGAGCCGTACAGTGTTATCTGTTTGGATGAAAATGGGCAGTATGACCTCACAGAACCATTGCCAGATGTGGCGGGGGATATTACCATCATCGGGAATGGGGCAACCATCAATATGACCGCGCCAAATCGCGTGTTTAATGTGGTTTATAACGACCAATGGTCACGGAATGGCACGCTCACGCTGAAAGATGTCACGGTTTCGGGTGGAAATGCGACACAAGGCGGTGCGATTTACAACGCGGGTGAGTTGAATCTGGAAGGCGTGACCCTCGAAAATAACTCGGCGGATGAAGGTGGTGCGATATATAACGCGGGTGTGCTGTTCATCAAAGACAGTACCTTGCGGAATAACACGGCAAATCTGTTCGGTGGGGCAATTTATAACATCGGGGAACAGATGACCTTAGAAGGGGCGATTATCGAGGATAATTCTGCGCCAGAAGGCTCGGCAGTGTATCAACCCGAAACACCGTGATGTATCCGACGGGGAGTGCCGATGTGGTACTCCCCGTTTGGTTGATGATATCGGCATAGCACCACCACCACCCACTCCTCCCGCCGAATGCCCAACACCCGGCACCAACCTCGCAGGGACGATGTCGCTATCGGGGACGCAAAGCATCATCCCTGAAAATTGCCAAGAGCAACCTAGCGAGCCTGTAGCTATAGTATGCTCTGAATCTTCTTCAGAATGGTGTAATTTATTAGAAAATGGTGATGTATTTGCTTACGTTGATTCTATAAATGACCAAATTGTTTCTATGTATCGGCACATAGACATTATCACTCCTATTTTGCATAATCCTCCAGATTATACTAACTTATCACAGCCATCATGGGCAAAATTGAACAATGGTAGCTATCGCCTTTATTTTAGCTGTACAAGTGGTAGTGATGAAAATGCAGTATGCTACTGGGATTCATTAGATGGGAACTATCATCAGTTTGAAGGACTCATTCACTCAGGAAGATTTGAAGTATCATTTAATGGTCTATATCTAGCCTATGAATCACCCAATGATGTTAATTTATTGGATATCTCCTCACAGATATTTACCCCCTCTCCCTATAGTAGTAAAACGACTCCAAATTTTTCTACTGATACTAATGGTAATGCGGTTTTATATTCTGTCTCAACCCCATTAACTGGATTACTAAATCTCAATGTTGACGATTTTACTCCTATTGATGGAACTGAAAATATGAATCCGGAGTTCTATGATGCTCGACATGGCGATATTCTTTATTGGGAGAATAATAATATTATTATCGCTTATGAGAGTTATACCGTATCACCCCCGATTAGAACACAGATTGACCTTGATGTCTCTCCTGTAGTCCTCTCACCTCGTGATGAGGTGTCTAAATTTGCTCTCATCCTGCCAAATGGCGAAAATAGATGTATCTACCACTTCACTATGTCTGCAGAAGGGACTCAATATGCACCTATTTCGCCTTGTCTGCCCATGGGCGAATTGATTGATTGGGAAGCGGGGATGAATTTGGACTTTTTGCTTACCCCAGACCCAACACCCACTCCGACACCAACCCCTACGCCTACAATAACACCGCCTACAGATGTAAGTTGTCCCATTATTGCTGGACTTACACCTCCACCTGCATTTGGTACTGTTGAGTATTATATTGCTGAGTTGTGTAAATATGGTATCTTTGCTTTTCCCGGTGGTGTACTACATTCATCAGACGTTATAAATATAAAAACGGAAATTCCAAATACAGACCAAACTCAATACACACACAGGGCTGTAAATTGGACTTCTAACGGTATACCATGGCAAGCTCAAGAATTAGCGAAAATTTTGGAAGGTACTCATGATACCGCAGAAGCCTTTTATTTGCTAAAGTATGGTCATTCATCTGATGAAGGTGGCAATGGACCAAAAACACAAAGTCTATTTAGAAATATCATGGCAACATCAGACGTATTAAGTCAATCAAACAATCTTTATGATGGCTTCTTTTTACTAAGAGTGAACAATCAGTTTACATACTCTCAAGGTGCTGATGGGTGTTACCCTACTAATGGTGCTGGTTGTACAGAAAATGGTTGGGGGTCTATTGGCTTATATGGTAATTTTTATCGAAGGAATGGAGTTGATAACTATGACAATATTAAATATACATTTGTTCATGAATTAGGTCATCGTTTCAATAATCAAAGTGCTATTGGTATTAACAATATTCCAAACGCACAATCTTTAGTTCAATATGTTGGAAACGCCGAAGACTTTCAAGTGTTACAATGTACTGACAATACTAAAATAGTAATGGGATGGGTGAATAGTAGTGACTGGCAACGTGGCCCAAGAGGGTGGGGTACAGTAGTTGAGCCAAGCACCCCTGCCAATCCTGATAAGGGAAATGGATCTCAATTTCAACAACATCCATTATCAGAAACACATCTTAATGATCCAGAAAATATATATGATGACAATGATGAAATAGATGAGGCTTCTGCTGATATGTTCCTAAATTGGGTTTATCGTCGTATTACAGATATATGGACTGACTGGGGAGAGACAAAAGGTGATGACGGAACATCGTTAAATGTTTGGTCATCACCACTAGAAGCATGTAATCAAAATCCAAGCAGGCAAGATCCTAACACGAATGAGCCGATTGTAACAACATGGGACAATCTTGAAACGGTTGGAAATAGATGGGAAGGATTTCGCAATATCCAGCCGGAAAGAAGATCACCTCAGATGGGTGATACTCTAAATGGCATATGGAATTTTGGAACTTTCGAAGATCCAGAAGTCCACTTCGATGCTACATTACCGGGAAATGCACGGTATTGGTGGATGCAGGATATTAT
>CALDGT010000151.1 GCA_937942935.1 uncultured Chloroflexota bacterium
ACGGGGGGGGGGCGTAGGGGATGTACTGGCTGGGTGGGATGTGGTGCGTATGTGATGTACTGGCTGACCACCACACAGTGCGTATGTCAGCCACTAACATGCCACTTCATGTCGAGAAATGCCCTTTTTTAACTTATCATGCCGTTCCTCATCTGAATAAAGCATCTCATCACCCAATTTCATACTCGCACATCAAATCTCCACAATTTATCGTTAAAATAGGTTTAACAGATGATAACGATGACTACTCTTTGGGGATGTTGATATGAACACCACAACACCAACCCGCCTTTTGGTGGTAGATGACGATAAAGAAATTGTCCGCCTGCTTCGCGCTTATTTAGAGCAAGCAGGCTTTATGGTTTTCACGGCGTATGATGGCGAAACTGCCTTTCATCTCATCCGCAGAGAACGACCTAGCCTCGTCATTTTAGACCTCATGCTCCCCGATAGGGATGGGTGGGACATCACCAAACGGATTCGCGCCGATAATTTGCTCAGTAATACCCCCATCATCATGCTCACGGCGCGGGTAGAAGACAGCGATAAAATTGTCGGCTTAGAACTTGGCGCAGATGATTATGTCACCAAGCCGTTTAATCCGCGTGAAGTGGTGGCGCGGGTGCGCTCGGTGTTACGACGTGCGACCAATGCGGGCAACAATGGCAAAGAAAACTTATTAACCGCAGGCACATTGGTGATGGACTTGTATCGGCGCGAAGTGACCGTGAATGGCGCTGTCGCCGATTTAACCCCCACCGAATTTGAACTGCTCCGCACCTTGCTCGAAAATCCGGGGTATGCCTTCACTCGTTCCGAATTGATAGAACGCAGTTTGGGCTATGAATACGAAAGCCTAGAACGCAGTTTGGATAGCCACATCAAAAATCTCCGCAAAAAAATAGAACCCGACCCCAAAGACCCTGTGTATGTGCAAACGGTATATGGGGTAGGGTATCGTCTGGGGAAAGATGTGGGATTTTAGCCCATGCGTGTCCTTCACATCGCCCCCCTACACCCCCTCATCCAAAATCATTTACTTACCCTTCTGCCCGCCTTGCGCGGATTGGGGATAAAAACTGAATTGCTCGTCATTTTCGCACAACATCCGCCCTCACCCGTCATCATGGCGGGGATGAAACGCGCTGGTGTGCCGATGTACGGGTTAAAATTGCCCCATTGTGCCGATTTAGTTCATCCGACCACGCCACAAAGCATCATGGAGGTGGCGCAATTCATCCAAACCCGTCATGCCGACCTTGTGCATACCCATTTAAGCATCGGTGATTTTTTGGGCGGATATGGGGCGCGTTGGGGAGAAATGCCTGTGCGCGTTTCCACACGGCATGATGTGGATGAAGACCGTTCTGCGGAATATTGGCGCGTGGTGGCGGGGTTATTTAATCGGCATATCGCGTTAACGGATGTGATGGCGCAAAAAATTCAGTCGGAAGGCGTGGCGCGGGAACAGATTATCATCCCAACCGATGCTATGGCAGGGGCGCATGTGGCGGTATATAAGACCGTTTTGCGTTAAAATAGAAATATGTCTAGCATGAGGTATTGGTATGATGACATTTGAAGCATTGTTCACAGAAGTGCAAAAATTATCTGCATTAGAGAGATTGCGGTTGATGGAATTATTGGCGATGAACCTACAATCTGAGTTCATTGATGAAACAGATTGGCAAATGCGTTTACGTGCCACATATGGTATTTTGGCAGATGACCCCATTGAACGCCCGTCACAATTACCACTACAAGAACGAGAACCACTCGAATGAAATATCTGCTCGATACCAACACTTGTATTTATTATATCAATGGCAAGTCGCAAAAATTGGCACAACGGTTTGCTTATCTATCTGCTGGTGAAGCGGTTGTTTGTTCTGTGGTGAAAGCTGAGTTGTTTTTTGGTGCGTTACCTAGCCAAAACCCGTTACAAAACCTTGCTAACCAACGACAATTTTTGTCTTTGTTTGTATCTTTGCCATTTGAGGATAATTCCGCGAATCATTATGCTGATATTCGTGCTGAATTATTCACAAAAGGGATGCCCATTGGTAGTAATGATTTTTTCATTGCTTCCATTGCGCGAGCGAATGGTTTAATTCTAGTGACCAATAACACCCGCGAATTTAGCCGTGTTTCTCATCTACAATTAGAAGACTGGCTTTAGGGTGGGTGGGATTAGGGTAGATTTTTGCCTGAATGCCCCACCGATGTCTGTCACCGCGAAACGGAAGGACATACGCTTTGCTTAGTCCTTCCCTACGAATCAAATAGGATGGTAGGGTGGGTACTAGGGTGGCACG
>CALDGT010000152.1 GCA_937942935.1 uncultured Chloroflexota bacterium
TGATACAAAAAAATACCTCCCTCATTTTTTGCGATACATCTCCACCCCACCGACGGTAAATTGCCCCACCAAATTCTCGTAATCGGATGTGCCGATGCTATTGGTGATGGTCACAATCGGCATTTTACGCTTCTCAGAGAGGCTCGCGCTCCAACTGGCTTCGCTTAACCAATGGGTCATATCGCAATGATACAGTGTGAACTCAAATTCCACCTCACTGCCTTCGAGATACCCATAAAACGCGATATGATACACCCCGCGCTGGTACATCAACCAAGTCGCCACCTCGTGCAATATCATGCGCGATACATCGGTCATGCGCCAATATAATTTATCCCATTCAAGCGCCGTCCGTGTGAAAATCAGCTCGCTATTCAGGCGTTTGAGGATGTCGTGGCTTAGTTCATGGGCATCACGCGGGGGGTCTTTGATGGTCGCCAGCGCCAAAACTTCGATTTTTTCAAAGGTATACCGATGATATTGTGGCTCGACTTTGGTCATCTGACACCAAGACGCATTGGCTTGGCATGGGTCAAACGGGCGCTCGGTGGTGGCGTGGTCTTGCCAATAACGGCGCGTGTTGGCATCTATCCCAACCCGCCCCATGCGGTGTCGCCACACCCAAATAGTGCCACCGCCCATCACCACCGCAACAATCCCCACCACGATATAGGGGGTTATATCCCCTTCGGTTTCGGGAGTGACGCTGGTCGTATTGCTGGTGGTATTACTGGTATTATTGGCGTTTGTGGTGTTGCTGGTATTGTTATTGCTCGTATTATTGGTGGATGATGGCGCTTGTGGGCGTGTGGGAACATCCACCGTGAGGGTATAGGTGTTGTCATCGGTATTCGATTCGGTGTTGCGGGCGCTGGTGATTGTGAGTTCAATATCGGCACTCCGTCCCCAAGCGTTATCGGGGAATGCGAGTGTCATCGTATGCGATGAGGCACGCCCCGCCCCCAAACTGATGGTTTTTTTGGCATCTGTCCAACCACGCGGATGATTGGCTTCTACCACAAAATTATTCACGGCGCTATCGCCCTCATTTTTGAGCGTGAAAACGATAATGCACTCGTGGTCATCGGTCTGGATGGTATACGATACCACATCAAAATAAATATTTCCTTTGGTGGGCGGTTGAGAGGCTTGGTTATTTTGGACGGGTGGCACATTATTTTCAATGGGTGGCGCATTGTTTTGCGTGACTGGCTCGATAATCGGGTCTGGGTCGCGCATCAAGGTCATGAATAATTCATAGCTCCCATATTCCCCGTTCA
>CALDGT010000153.1 GCA_937942935.1 uncultured Chloroflexota bacterium
CAGACATGGTACAAAACGATATATTGAATTGATATATCCATCGCCATTGCTTCAATCGTGGTTTTTATTGATTGTATCTGAATCGTTCTCAGTATTACTGTGTAGCACCAATGCCCCAGCAACACACCTCATCAATCAAAATCATGAGGTAGATGTTTTATTGACATTTGACCACAATCAAATAACTCATGCGCTCACATTTTTAGAAGAAGCCATCATACAACAACAACCAGATGAAAAAGTGCATCTGCAAGAATTTTTGATAGCGACTCAATCACAGAACCCAGATGGCGCGTTAATCTCGCAAATCATGACCAGTTTGTTAAATTATGACTTCTTGGCTTATAGAGAACTGCAACAACAATCTATATTGCTCGAAACAATGATGTTCAACACAAAACAATGTTCTTATATTGTTCAGTCTTATCGGGATGGTCGAAGTATCCTCCGCAGTGTTTTTGGCGACCCAGAAAAATTATTAGGTTACACATGGAGCGAGTTAAGTGACCCCCTCAGTTTATCTGATAAAATTTTGCATCCAGAAGACAAACCCCGTTTTTATGCTAAGTTGCCAACACTCGTCCCCAACACCATTTATAGCGATGATTATCGGTATATCCACAAAGATGGTCATATCATATTGCTTAGGATAACAACCCGCACCGTAGAATATGGGGATGGATGGATGCATTATGGCACACTTCAGGATGTATCATTCGTTCATGAAGCGGAGCAAGTCAGGATGGCAAAAAAATTGGTTGAAGACGAGCTGGATAATCAAAAAGATATTAATAAAGCCAACCTCTCTCTGCTTGACTCTGTGATTTACGATGTGAGAGACCCTCTGACCATCATCTTATTAGCGAGCCAAACATTAGAACGCGATAAAAATCATCTTAATCATGAGGAAGTGCAAACGCACTTAAAAACTATTCAAGCCCAAGTGTTGCAAGTGCGTGCCACATTGGATGAAATACGTTCTGATATGAGTTCAAAAACCGACTAATCACATCCATTAGAGATAGCTATAAAACAAAACAGGTCGGATAGAGGTATATCCGACCTGTTTCGCTTTAGCAATCTAAGATAAATTTTTTATCTCAAGCCAATTTCTTTTAAGGCTTGCAACACCAATCCACCGATTTCGGTGGGGTTATTCGCCACTTTTGCGCCTGCTTCGGTGAGTGCTTTCATCTTGGCTTGGGCAGTCCCCTTGCCTTTAGAGACAATCGCGCCAGCATGACCCATTTTCTTGCCCGGAGGGGCGCTCACACCGCCGATATAAGCAACTACTGGCTTCTTGATATTGGCTTTGATATATTCGGCGGCTTCTTCTTCTGCCGAGCCACCAATTTCGCCAATCAACACAATGGCTTTGGTCTCATCATCTTCTTGGAAGGCTTTGAGCGCATCAATAAAACTGGTACCGGGTACAGGGTCGCCACCAATACCAACACAAGTCGTTTGACCAATACCTTCTGCGGTCAGTTCATATAAGGCTTGGTAAGCCAGTGTCCCAGAACGGCTAACAATACCAACTGGTCCACCGCCGAGCGAAACCTCTGTAGGCGTGAATCCGATATTAGCTTTACCCGGACTCAAAATGCCCGCACAATTGGGACCCAAAAGGCGTGTATTGGGAAAATCACGCTTGAGGGTGTTATACACACGGGCTTGGTCGTGCGCGGGGATGTGTTCAGTGACACACACAATCAAACTCACGCCACCATTTGCCGCTTCTAAAATGGCATCTGCCGCAATTGATGCAGGCACGATGATGAACGATATATCTGCACCTGTAGCTTTGACTGCATCGGCAACAGTCGCAAAAATGGGGATACCTTCAACATTTTCGCCCGCTTTTTTGGGGTTTACACCCGCCACAATATTTGTGCCGTATGCTTTATTCCGCAAGCCATAGAATTGACCTTGCTTGCCTGTTAACCCTTGTACAACAACTTTGCTTTTTTCTGTGAGCCAAACCGCCATGAGTTATTTCCCCTTCGCAATTTCTACAGCCGTTTGAGCGGCAACCAACATATTCGGCTTCATGATTAAACGGTCAGAAGCATTATCTTGAATAATTTTGCGCCCCTCATCGGCATTTGTCCCATCCAAGCGGACAATCAGTGGCGCACGTAATTCAACACGGCTCATCGCTTGAATAATCCCGCGTGCGACTTCATCACAACGGGTAATGCCACCAAAAATATTGATGAAAATAGCTTTTACATTTTCGTCATAATTAATCACAGTCAGGGCATTCGCCATGTGGTCAGCCGATGCACCACCACCAATATCCAAGAAATTGGCGGCTTTTCCCCCAACTTGGCTCACAATATCTACCGTACTCATCGCCAAACCTGCGCCATTGGCGATAATCCCAACTGTACCTTCTAAACCCACATATTGCAGGTCTTTTTCTTTTGCCATGCGTTCCCGTTCATCAATCGGTTCTAAACCTGTAAAATTTGCCCATTCTGGGTGACGATGTTCAGACGCATCATCGAGGCTCACTTTGGCATCGAGCGCATGAACTTTGCCATCTGGAGTCAGGATGAGGGGGTTAATTTCTGCCAGTGACGCATCACCTTTGATATAGCAATCATATAATTTGAGCAAAATATCCACCGCGCCATCTGTCGCTTTTGGATTCAACTTGGCGGCGAGTACCCAATCACGAGCAATAGCAGGTGTTAGCCCCACCACAGGGTCTACCCAAATGGTCGCAATCGCTTCGGGATTAGTGGCGGCGACATCTTCAATATCCACGCCACCTTGTGCCGAAAGCATACCCAAGTGTAATTTTTTGCTACGGTCAAGCGTAAAAGAGGCATAATATTCTTCTGCAATATCAGAGGCGTGTTCAACCCATAAACGGCGAACCTGATGCACTTTGATATTCAAATTGAGGATGTTGGTGGCATGAAATCGGGCTTCTTCGGCATTATTCGCCAATT
>CALDGT010000154.1 GCA_937942935.1 uncultured Chloroflexota bacterium
TGCCCGTGCTATCGAAGCCGAAGGTGGTGGTGTCATCTACGAAGCCCCCGGTAACGTGCGCTTCATCGCCATGAACCTTGCCAACCCCGCCAACCCACTTCCCGGTTTGGATGAAAATGGCAACCCCATCGCCCAAGATCCACACCCCATCCTCGGTGATGTGCGTGTGCGCCAAGCCTTGTATTATGCAATGGACTTCGATGCGTTGAACGCCGCCGCATTGGGTGGTGAAGATTATCAACTCGCCTCGATGGTTCGCCCCGACTCTTGGGCATTCGACCCAGACCTCGCGGTTTATCCATTTGACCCCGCCATGGCAGACCAACTTCTCACCGAAGCTGGTTGGGTTGATACCGATGGCGACCCCACCACACCTCGCGTTGCCCAAGGCGCACTCTATGCCCCCGATGGCACCGAACTCGTCCTCCGCTTCGTGGTGAATGCTGGTAACACCTCTCAAGAAACCATGGGCTTGGTGTTGGATGACCAATGGACACAACTCGGTTTCGGTATCAATTTTGAAGCCATTGACTTCAACGTCTTGGTTGACGAATTCACTGGTCAAACCTTTGACTTGTCCTCCATCTTCTGGGGCTTAGGCTTCCCCGCCGACCCCAATGGTCTCCGTACCCTCTATGACCCAACCAACGACCTCCCCGGTGCAGGTTTCAATGCTTCGTCCTACTACAATGCCGATTTCAACGCATTGCTCGACAAAGCCAATGACCCCACCCAAACCAATGGTTGCGAACAATCTGCCCGCGCCGAAATCTACAAAGAAGCATACGAAATCCTCAAGAACGATGCTCCATGGATTTGGATTGGTGGCTTGGGTATGAGCCTCATCCAACCCGGTATTGGCAATTTTGAAGTTCGTCCAAACCTTGGACCTCTCGGCTTCACTTGGAATCAAGAAGCCTGGTCCATCGCAGTTGGCGAATAATCCCAGCACCTTGTTATAAATTTCTCGTAGGGACGGCAAATCGCCGTCCTTACTGTTCTAAAGAGGAAACTTTATGTATCGTTATATTATCCGCCGTTTAGTTCAATCAATCCCTACATTCTTTGGCATCACCATCCTCGCCTTCATTTTGATGGTTGCCACGCCGGGCGGTCCAGAAGGCGCGTTAGCATTTAATCTCGCGGCAGGTGGTGGTGCAAATCAAGCGAGCAGTAACACAGGCGGGGCTTCGTCTGGGTTGTCTACTCGTGACCGCATTGAGATGCGACTCGGTACCAATGACCCTATCGTTGCCCGTTACCTTAAATGGCTCATCGGCGATGATTGGATGCGCGTGGATACCGATGGCGATGGTTTTGCTGATATTGGACGCTTAGTGAGCGCGACCTTTGTCGCCAGCAATGGTGAAGAAATTCAATATACCAAAGGGGTACGCACAGGTATTTTGCGTGGCGACTTTGGGTATACCTTCAATGGTCGTTATGTATTAGATGTCTTAACCGAAAATATTCCCGCAACCTTAGAACTGAGCATTGCCTCACTCATCATTGGTACGATTTTTGGTATTTTGGTGGGTATTTTGGCGGCAGTCGGGCGGGGTGGGTTATTCGATAACTTCACCCGTGTGTTTGCTGTCATCATCAGCGCCATCCCACTTTTTTGGTTGGGATTGCTGGTGCTTCTCATTTTCTCATTTGAATTGGGATTGTTCCCAACCGGTGGGCGGTGTGCCGCAACCATTGATGATGCGTGTCCGCCTATCATTGAACGTCTCAATTATATGTTTTTACCAGTCATGTTACTCTCGCTCGGTGGCATTGCAGGGACATCGCGTATTATGCGTGCCTCAATGCTCGATGTAGTTGGACAAGATTACATCCGTACCGCCCGCGCCAAAGGCTTATCGTCTCGGCGTGTGTGGTTGCGTCATGGGATGCGTAACGCGCTTATCCCCATCGCCACAGGCTTAGGACCCGCCATCACTGGCGTGTTTGGTGGCGCTGTCATCACCGAGACCATCTTTAACTATCAAGGCGTTGGCTTAAAAACACTCGAAGCCATTACCCAACGCGATTATAACGTGGTGATGGCATTCACCATCTATGCCGCCATTGCTACGATTATCGGCTACCTTATTTCGGATATTCTGTACGCGATTATTGACCCGCGTATCCGTTATTAGGGCGAAGGAGAGAATCTTATGGAATTTATCACTGTCGCCCTTTTTGGCGCACTTCTGACAACCGCAATCGCCTTGGTCCCTGCTTCAATCGCAGTGGAACGCAATCAAAAACTATTTGCGATGCTCATTATATTGGTTGGGCTTGGTGCTGGCTTGGCGAGTCCATTCTTAAATCCAACGGTGAGCGCATTCATTACGATTGCTGGCGCGGTGGTGCTATCACTCGGATTATATTTCGCGCTTCCAAAATCACAACCACCAACTGTTGAGCCACGTATTCGGTTTTCTGTTGCCGATATTTTGGCATTGCTCGCCAGTGGGTTGATGATATTCTGCTTTTTCTTCATCCCGTGGTATATCCGTTTCCCAGTGGATATGGATTCGATTCCGCAAAGTTTGATGGCGCGTTTATATGGTGGGTCTATTCGCCAATTAAATGCGAGTTATGTGTTGGAATCGCGCTTTGCCCTCGATGATTTTAGACCATTCATGCTCCTTTATTTGGTCGGTGGATTTGGCGGACTAGGTGTGACGCTTGCGGGTATTTTCTCCTCAAAAATTCGCCCAAATGTCGCTAAGTGGACACTGATTTTGGCATTGGTAGCATTTGCCTATTACTTCTTATATACCCTCAATAGCCATTTCTTTTTGCCAGTCGTCAAAACGGCAGATGCCGGTTTTTGGGTTGGTTTCTTTGGGGTGATTTTGCTCGCATTCCAAGCAGTCCTTCCGCGCCCTGCGGTGATTGTCCAAAAAGAAGTATCTCAACGCAGACAAATGGAAGTGGTAGATGAACAAGGTGTTATCACCCTTCAGACCGAAGGCGTTACAAAGAGTATCTCGAATGTGGGACGTGCCTTGCGCCGTTTGCGCCGTGACCGCTTAACTTTGGTTGCGATGGGTGTCTTGAGTTTCTTGTTAATTATCACCTTCATCTCGCCATGGTTGAATGAATATGTCTTGGGCAAAAACCCAATCACAACCAATGGTGTGGCGCGTTTAACTTCGCCCGGTGGTTGCTTTGATACACGCGGGAATGTCGAATGTTATGTCTTGGGCAGTGACCAAATCGGGCGCGATTATTTGGCGCGTGTTTTGGAAGGCGGACGTATCTCATTAATGATTGCGTTTGCGAGTGCTGTCTTAACGGCGACTGTCGGCTCAATTTTGGGCATGGCGGCGGGTTATTTTGGTGGTGTGTTCGATGACTTTATGAACTGGATTATCACCACGCTCAATTCACTGCCACAACTCTATTTGCTCATCGCTATTTCGGCGATTCTCAAACCAGACCCCACATCGTTGGTCATCGTGTTTGTCGTCACAGGGTGGACAGGCAGTATGCGCCTCATTCGCGGACAAACGATTGCCACCCGTAACCTCGATTATGTGATGGCGGCGCGTGCGCTCGGTGCATCGGCATGGCGGATTATGTTCCAACACATCTTCCCGAATATGGTGTCGTTGCTGTCTATCACGCTGGCGATTGGTATTGGTGGCGTTATCCTCGCAGAAGCCGCCCTCAGTTTCTTGAATCTGGGCATCAGCGCCGCGACCCCCACATGGGGCAATATGCTCTCGAAAGTCGGGGAAAATTTGCAAGGCTTCTTCCGTGATGCACCCCATATCGTCATCACACCCGGTTTGTTGATTACGACCACCGTCTTGTGCCTGTTCATCATGGGTGACGGTATCCGCGATGCCTTCGACCCCACCATCAACGAATAAAATTTGTTTTATATTGTTTGTAAGGGCTTGCCATGGCAAGCCCCTACGAGTACACAACAAAAACCATCCTCTATCACACCGATAGGGGATGGTTTTTTGTTTTTGTGATTGACAATTTCTTACGAATACTATAGTATTCGTATTGTGAGGTGAAGTTATGAATATCTTAGATTTATTCTGTGGATGTGGTGGAATGTCGTGGGGGTTATATCAAAAGGGTTTTAATATATTGGCTGGAATTGATAATGATAAATTAGCCCTAAAAACGTTTAAGCGTAATCATGCAGATTCGCAAGTTTTATGTACAGATTTAGAACTTACTAGCCCTGAGATGTGTTTAAGTGAACTTGGCTTATTATCACATGATATTGATTGCATCATTGGTGGTCCACCATGTCAAGGGTTTTCAAAAAATGTGCCACGAAGCCAACGCTTTTTGGATGATAAGCGTAATTTATTGGTGAGGCAATTTTTAGAATTTGTAAAAGTAGTGCGCCCAAAGATTGTATTGATGGAAAATGTTGCTGAAATAGTCAATGCTTTTGATGGTGCATTTACAAAAGAGATATTAAATGAATTAAAAAATTTAGGCTACTGGTGTGATGTTAGAATTCTTGATGCGGCTGATTATGGTGTTCCACAGCATCGTAAACGTGCTTTTTTCTTGGCTAGTTTGTTGGGTGAAGTTGAATTTCCCTTACCAACACACTTTCCAACCAATAAAATCCTGCCGCTTTTTTCCGATGAGTCAAATGTATATGTATCTGTATGGGATGCTATTGGTGATTTACCTAGTCTCAATCACACGGATGGTTCACATATATATATAAATGAGCCAACCACACCGTATCAAAGGCAAATGCGTAATGGCAATCAAAAATTATATAACCATATCGCACGCCCCTTAAATATAAAACAATTGCAACGCTTATCAAGTATTGCACCTGGGGAAGGTGCTAAAATGTTACCAGAAAATTTAAAGCCTAAAAGTCATTATAGTGGGGCTTATGGACGGTTAACAAAAGACATGGTTGCCCGCACTTTAACACGCTGGTTATTTCATCCGGGATCTGGACGCTATGGACATCCTGTCGATATCCGTACCATTACCATTCGTGAAGCGGCAAGGTTACAATCTTTTTCCGATGATTTTGTTTTTGAGGGGTCATTTGTACAAGCCAGTAGTCAAATTGGTAATTCTGTGCCTCCATTATTCATGCACGCATTTGCCCCAATTTTACAAAAACAACTTCAACAGACTAAGTTGAATATTGCTCAATAAGTTCCAATAAAGACTTGACCATTGCATCAAATGGGATTTTGGATGGTATGCCTAAATAAAAATCATGCCGGTTAGGTGAACCTTCTATTGGTATAAGAACATTTTCGCCATGATAGTGTAGCTGATTTTGGTTTTTGCTACCCAGCCTGCCTTGTGGATACCATGAAAACCATTTTTTGCCCTT
>CALDGT010000155.1 GCA_937942935.1 uncultured Chloroflexota bacterium
GAAACACCAAAACGAGTAAAAATCCACTGACAGCAATACTAATAAAAATCCCAAGCCAAAAGCGTTTTTTGCGGAACATAGGGCATCCTTTTATTTAGGCGATTATCCCCTGCCTCAAATCAGATGAGATAATTGGTACGTCTTATAGATGATACGGCAATAATTTTTAACCTCATCCCCCCGCCCCTTCTCCAATCTGGAGAAGGGGAGAAAACCTCATTTTGAGGGGACTTAGGGGTGAGGTTATTAACACCATTTATCCCGTCCTCATGGGTTAGGGATAGTGAATAAAATCATGGGGTTTTACGGCTCAACATACGCGCATACGGAATCGTCTCGCGGATATGAGGCAATCCACACAGCCATGCAACGGTACGTTCAATCCCCAAACCGAAGCCCGCGTGCGGAACACTGCCGAATTTGCGTAAATCCATATACCATGTGTAATTTTCGGCGGGTAATTTATGGTCGGCGATGCGTTTTTCCAGCAAATCATGGTCATAAATGCGTTCACTCCCGCCGATAATTTCGCCATAGCCTTCTGGCGCGAGCAAATCCACACTCCGACATACCTCTGGGCGACCTTCGACGGGTTGCATATAGAAGGCTTTCACGGCGGTGGGATAATGATAGACGAACACGGGAGTATCAAACATTTGCGTAAGCGCGGTTTCATGTGGGCTACCAAAATCTTCGCCCCATGTCATCTTGAGCAAGGGTTTTTGTTCATCATCGTCTGGCAACGAGTTATAAAGGTCTTGCAACCGTTGGACAGCTTCATCATAACTAATCCTCGCAAATTTGGATGTGACATTCTCCAATTTGGTCGTATCGCGTTCTAAAATTGCCAATTCTCCGCGATGTTTTTCCAATACTTGCGACACCACATAGCGCACCATGTTTTCTTCGACATCCATCAATTCTTCGAGTGAACAGAAGGCGATTTCGGGTTCAAGCATCCAAAATTCGGCTAAATGACGACGGGTTTTCGATTTTTCGGCGCGGAATGTTGGACCAAAGCAATAGACCTTGCCGAATGCCATCATATTGGCTTCGTTATAGAGTTGCCCTGTTTGCGCCAAAAATGCGGGTTCTCCATGATAATCAATTTCAAATAACGAGGTGGTATCTTCGCCTGCGGATGGGGTGATGATGGGGGTATCTACTAACAGATAACCATTATCATCCAACCAATTCCGCATGGAACGGATGATGGTTGCGCGGATACGCAAAATTGCCCATTGGCGCGATGAACGCAACCACAGATGACGGTTATCCATCAAAAATTCGACACCGTGTTCTTTGGGGGTGATGGGATAATCTTGTGCCATTTGGATGAGCGACACCGATTTCACGCCCACCTCATACCCACCCGGATAACCGGGTGCGCGGTCATCTTTGCGGACAACACCCGTGATGCTGATGGATGATTCTTGGGTCAATTTGCGTGCGAGTTCAAATTGGTCTTCTGAGACATCATTTTTGAACACCACACATTGAGCAATACCAGACCCATCACGTAATTTAATAAATTCCAGTTTGCCCTTGCCTGTGCGGTCATAAACCCAGCCGCGCAGGGTAATTTCTTGCCCATCATATTGGGAAATGTCTTTAATGAGGATTGTTTGTGCCACGAAAATTTCTCCTAAAAAGGTTGTTTGTGTATGGCGGTTATTATAGCACGGGGATATAGACAAGGGGCAGATAGGATTAATTGCACAATATAGCAATATATTGTTATAATCGTGTAATAAGTTAGGGAGATTTTTGCCATTATGAGTGATGTATTTATATCATATTCAAGAAAAGATAAAATATTCGCACGAAGATTATTTGACCGCCTAAAATCTGAAAAATACTCTAGTTGGGTTGATTGGATCGGAATTCCTTATAGTTCAGAGTGGATGAATGAAATTCGTGAAGGAATTATACAGACTGACAATTTTGTGTTTATTATTAGCCAAGACTCCCTCATAAGTAAAGTTTGTAATCTTGAACTTGAAATTGCCCGCCAACATAATAAGAGAATTATTCCAATTGTTCGAAGCGAACCAAATATTAAACTAATTGCAGGAGAGTGGTTCGGTAAAGAATGGGAATCTATAGCACGTACGAATTGGGAAAAACTTACCAAGTTAAATTTTATTTTCTTTCGTAAAAAAATAGGATTTGATTGCGAGTTTGATGAAAACACAGGTGAAATCATCAATCCTGATTGTGATGATATAAATAGTGATGCTGATAATTTTGAGACTCGATTCACAGAATTATTGAAAACAGTTAGAGAGAATCCTCAACATGCCCGTCAACATACACGTTATTTATTACGAGCTGAGGATTGGAAAACAACCGGCGAGAATGAAGATAGCTTGCTTATTGGAAGTGAAATTGGAAAAGCAGAAATATGGTTAAGAGAGTGGGAAAAATCAAAAATAGAGCGTGCATTGCAAATGCCCCCGCTAGAACCTATTGAGCCGATACCACTCCCATTACACTATAATTATATTTCAGCAAGCCGAAGAGCAGATTCTATACGCATAGAACAATTAAACAATATTCGAGAACAAATTAAACAAGCAGAAAATCGTGCGGAATCCCTTCGTTTAGCAAGTGAATCAAGTAATATCTTGAATGAGGCATCTTTATTCCCCCCAGATTACGATACCCACAGAGATTTTGAACTAGCCACATTATTAGCCATACAAGCATTGAATACCAGCTATACTGCTCAAGCAGATGAAGCATTAGTTAGAGCATTAGATAAATTAATTCCAACCAAAAACTCTATGGAACACATTGGTTTAATAAGTCAGGTTATATATAGCCCGGATGGAAATTTTATTATATCTGCTTCATGGGATAAAACTTTGTGCTTATGGAACGCAAATACAGGTGAAAAAATTCATAGTTTTAATGGGCATACAGATGATGTAAATGCAGTAGCATGTAGTCCCGACGGGAATTTTATTGTATCTGCTTCATCAGATAAAACTTTGCGTTTATGGGAAATCAAAACAGGCAATACTATACAAATCCTTAGAGGACATGTTACCAGCGTAGATGCTGTAGCATTTAGCCCAAATGGGGAGTTTATTACATCTGGATCATTTGATGGTATGATTTGTATATGGCATTCAAGAACTGGTGAATTAATTCACTCATTTAAAGAGAATTCAGTTAAAGCGAAAATTAATAGCATCACTTATAGCATAGATGGTAAAATGATTATTTATACATCATGGATTTATATTTATATCCATGATGCTCTAACATTTGAAATAAGAAATATACTTAACGGGCATGATTTGGATGTTTTTTGTATTGCTTGTAGCCCTAATGGAATTCATATAGCATCAGGTTCTTATGATGATACCATACGGATATGGGATTTAAAAACAAAAGAGACTATTAAAATTATTAAGCCAAATATCGCTGGTATAGATTGTATTGCTTATAGCCCAAATGGACAAAAATTAGCCTTTGCATCTCAAATAGGTAAAATTCAAATATTAGATACCTTAACGTGGGATATTCAGCGTATCATTGGTGGTCGTTCATATAAACTGGCATTCAATCCTAATAAGCCACAAATAGTTGTATCTACTTTTGATAACATGGTGAAGATATGCGATACAGATTACCATAATTTGATTTCTTATGCTTGCACAAAAGTATCGAGAGATATTTCCATTCAAGAAAGACAACACTATTCAATTTTGAATTATACCCCAGTATGTCAAAGGTTCGAAAGCAAGTTCCGCGACATTATTCATCAATTGTTTGAGCGTGGCTTAATTTCTGGAGAAACCGGTTATGAGTCAGTAAGTTATGAGAATATTTCAGCTAATAAGTTCGAGGAATCTAATCAATCTTCGATAATTTTATATCCAATATCATATTATAATGATCGTAATGATTTAGAGTGTATTATATGTACGAGCTTTATTATTAATAATAGCCCGCTTGAGTATGGATGTGGCTTTGCCATAAGATTTGATGAAAAGGATTTCTATGCAATTTTTATAAATACAGAAAAACATCTTTTATTTTCAGCATACATATCTGGTAAATGGGAGAATATAAAAAACATAGATATAAGTAGCACAATCAATAACAAAGATTTAAATACGAAGCTAATGTTGATTGTAAAAGGGGAAATATTTCAAACCCTAATAAATGATGAGGTAATAGCAGACTTTTCTGATAGTCGGCTAAAAAGTGGATATATATCGCTTTTTATTCAAAAATATAATAGATATGACACAAGGGATTTTCTATTTACAGATACATGGGTGTGGGATTCAACACCATTTTCAAAACTTCCATTAATACCCATGACAGTTCAAGGTTGAAATAATCTATTTGCACCCCATGAAAGAGTCGGTTACAATCAGGGAAAATAACCGAATTATTTTTTTGGAGCATGACTATGAATAACACTTCTTCTAATTATCACATGGATTATTTTGATGTAACCCAACATTGGCATTCCGATTCCGAAAGATATGCGGGTGGGGATGCGCTGGTGACATTGCTCACACAAGGTTGGGAAATTCAACGCGAAGTCGGCGTGGAAGACCGTTTTTTTGCGGGATTGCGCTCGGTTTCAGTGTACCATCTGACGTTGGTGCGCGATGGTGAAGTCATGAGAATGCCTGTCATCCGCAACCCATATATTAATCGGCTCATCCGCATGGGGAGTTATGTGCAAGTGAATGTCGAGGATTTGAAATAATTTTATCAGTGTCACAAAGGGGAATATGACATGCTAAAAATTGCAATATTGTTCATCATCATCAGTTTTAGTCTCTCGTTAGTCGCGCAAGAGACATCTGAGGAATATTGCACGCTATCCGATGTTACTGTTGAGCAAGATACCCTCATCGCTACCCTTGCGGGAGATGGTGAACTCACAGCGACAGCACTCGAAATCGTCACGGGGAATGTGGCTGAAAATGTGAATGTGCGCTCATTACCCTCTCGGAGTGGCTTGGTAGTAGCCGTCATCGAAGGCGGAAACACCGCAGAAATCATCGGACGTGACCAATCTTCTGAATGGCTACGAGTCAATGATGAGGATGGAGGGTGGGTTTTTGCCGATTTGGTGAGCAATTTATCGGCAGAAATTGCTGATTTACCCGTTATTGGCAGTAGCAACACGGTTATTCCAACCCTTTTGGAATATACCCCCACAGAAGAAAGTGATTGCCTCGCATATCTTCATCTGCAAACCACCAAGCCTAGCCAAATCATCATCGGTGATAAAACCTATGTGTTATCTGAAAACACATCTCTGGTTGTCATCAATAATGATGTGGTAGCGCATGTGTTGGCAGGTGATATTAAGCTATTGGTGGATGCTGAGATATTTTATATCCCCGCAGGTGCAAAATTGACCCAAGAAACAGTGGATGATGTGGTTGTTTATGAGGCTGTTCCCTACGAAACGGATGAAATCGTTGCGCTTGGATTGCCAGAAACCATCACCATCGCAGACCCAATCGCCCAAGCGGATTTAGACGCATTCATCGCCGAAGCCAGTTTTGTGCCAACCCCTGCCCCTGTGACCACCACCAATAATAATGGCAATAATCCAGAATCAACCGAAACAGTCGCCCCATCATCACCCAATCGCGTGGTGGTATCATTCGCCTATAGTATCGGCATCACATCTGTTCCCGGTGGCGGGCAAATGGAAGTTATTGGCGAGGTGCAACCGGGTACAGCAGGTACAATTTTAGAAGTCCAATATGTAGGGGCTGGTACATTTTATTATATCCAATTTGATACAGGGCAAATTGGTTGGTCAGAAGCGTCTTTCTTTAGTCCCGAAAGTTAGGCATATCCCAGAATAAGGATAAATCAATGGATGCAAAAACACTCGCGGGCATGATTGACCATACCCTCCTCAAGCCAGAAGCCATGCCCGAACAAATTGAGGTGCTATGCACAGAGGCGATGCAATACGGATTCGCCTCTGTGTGTGTGAATGGGATTTTTGTGCCACTTGCGGCGCAAAAATTGGCGGGTAGCCCTGTGAAAGTGTGTACAGTGGTCGGATTTCCACTCGGTGCAATGCACACCTCTGCCAAAGTGTATGAGACGCAAGTCGCACTCAAACACGGCGCAACCGAAATTGATATGGTGCTATCGGTGGGCAACCTGAAAGCCGATAATATCAGCGCGGTGCATCATGATATTTCGTCCATCGTGGCAGAATGTCACCTAAAAGGCGCCATTTGCAAGGTGATTTTAGAAACATGCTTATTAACCGATGCCGAAAAAGTCGTGGCATGTCGCGTCTGTGTGGATGCGGGGGCAGATTTCGTCAAGACCAGCACCGGATTTTCCACAGGTGGCGCGACAGTAGATGATATTCGGCTCATGCGGAACACGGTTGGGGCAGATATGGGTGTGAAAGCCAGTGGCGGAATCCGCAATTTGGCGACTGCACTCGCCATGATTGAAGCAGGCGCAAATCGGTTAGGGGTGAGCGCAGGTGTTGCCATCATCAAAGAATTAGGCGGTGGTGTGGCACTCGGCGGGGATGGATATTAACACCCCTCAATTTCGTGCTATAATCGGTGAATTCATTGAATAGCACTTATCTTGAGGATTTCTACATGCAAGAAAATACATCCACTGCCACAAATACCGCCAAAACAGGGGCTAAACGCCTAACCTTAACGGTGGTTATCCCCTGTTACAACGAAGAACATTTCATCGAAAAAGTGATTGAGCGTGTGCGTGCGGTTGAATTGGCAGACCAAATCGTCATCGTGGATGATGGTTCAACAGACAAAAGCCGAGAAATTTTGCGCCGTCTCCAAGAAGACCCACGCAATGATGACCTCGAAATTTTATATCATGACCGCAATCAGGGCAAAGGCGCGGCACTCGTGACTGGGTTTAAGGCGGCGCGGTGTGATGTGATTCTCATCCAAGATGCAGATGAAGAATATGACCCGCGTGATTATCCAGTATTGCTCAAGCCATTAGAAGAAGGCATTTCTAAAGTGGTATATGGCTCGCGCTTTTTGGGCGGTCCGCGCAAGGCGATGAACTTTTGGAATATGGTCGCCAACAAATTGCTCACCCTCGCAACAAATGTCTTATACAATGCCATTTTGAGCGATATGGAAACCTGTTATAAAGTTTTTCGGCGCGAAGTCGTCCAAGATATGGTCATCCGCGCACGGGGATTTGAATTTGAACCCGAATTCACCGCCAAAGTGCTGAAAAAAGGGATTCGGATTTATGAAGTCCCGATTTCTTATAATGGGCGCGAGTGGGAAGAAGGCAAAAAAATCAAATGGCATGATGCCCCCAAAGCATTGTGGGCGCTCATCAAATATCGGTTTGTAAACTAATCAGATTATGACGAATAAATCCACATTCAGACGGTCTTTTTTGCTGATGACCCTCATCTCGATGGGGTTATTGCTGGCGATTGCATTCGATTTGAGCGAATGGTTGCGCGGGGGGTACGGTTGGCGTTGGGGATATATCCGCACACCATACCCACGCATGATTGTTTTGGGATTGCTCATTATTGGCTATCTCATTGTGATATGGCAATTGCAAAAAAGACGGTTGTGGATGTTATTTTTGGGTGTGATGCTCGGTGCAACGGTCATCGCATGGGGCGCGGCATATTTGCGTGATGGTGATGCACTGTTCACCATGCTTGTCCGCACCCTATCTACAGGCGCAACCGCCCCGCAACCCGTTGGGGTGTGGCTTAATTCTGCCGAAGCAGAACCCTTATGGCGTGATTGGTCTATGCTCATGCCCAACCTACCCCGTCATGTGGCACTCAGCCCACCCGGTGCGCCGTTTTGGTATGCGTTGCTTGAATCGGTTTTCAATGCCTTTCCAACATCCGTCACAGAAGCCTTACGCGCACCATTATTCCCCTATCAATGTCAGATTTATAGCTTCACACAATATAGCCCTGCCGAGTGGTCAACTGCTTGGTTTGGGATTACGATGCCGTTTTGGGCAAGCCTAATTGTCATCCCGTTATTTGCCACCGCCAAACAATTTTTTTCTGATGAAGCGTCACGGCGCATCATCATTGCATGGGCGCTTGTGCCAAGCATCGCCCTATGGGGTGGGTCTTGGAATAGTTTATATCCACTATTCGCCATCACCAGCTTTTTATATTTACACTTAGGCATTACCTATAGCGCCAAAAATGGCTTACGGCGGGCGCGTAGTTTGCGCTATTTGCTCATCAGTGGATTTATTGCGGGAATTGCTAGTTTTATCAACTTTGCATTCATGCCCATGTTTTTATTGTTTGGGCTATACACCCTCATCAGCGCATTTTGGGGGCAAAAACCAGTTCGCTCCTCGCGCTTATTTCATGCCGAGATGGTTGGCATCATTTTTGGCTTGGGGATGATAAGTGTGTGGGGAATTTATTGGCTATTCACGCGAGAAACACCCCTCGAAATTTTGAATGTGGCGCTCGATGACCATTTAGAGCTAGACCGCAATTATTGGTTTTGGGTGGTGGTACACGTTTGGGATTGGGTTTTATTCGCGGGGATTATGTGGGCGCTCCTCAGTTTGTATGGCTTATTCTGGGGATTGCGTGGACGCGAAAAAGGGGCGATTCAACCCATTTCATTGCTCAGTTTGGCGTTATGGCTCACGGTACTCATCACCACATTAAGCAATACTGCCCGTGGCGAGACGGGGCGGGTTTGGTCTTGGATGATACCGTTTTTACTTTTGAGCGCGTATGATGGCATCACTCGTTTGGTGAATCATCCCAAAGAACGGCACATGAGCCTTGCCGATTCTTGGTGGGTAGTCAATTGGGTGCAGGCGACTGCAATTGTTTTACTGGGTAGTTTTTTGAGCGTCTTTAACACAGAATTACCCTTGCCAATGCCACGCCCTAACCCTATCGAAAATACGATTCCCATACAAGCTACTTTCACCCGTGTGGACGATAATGCCACATTTCGGTTAACTGGATGGCGCGGGGAATATGACCCAGACCAAAATGCCCTCATCCTCTCGCTCAATTGGATGAGCGACCAACAAATTTATGATGTGTTGTGGTTTGGGGCGACACCTGTCAGTCCAGATGGGACGGCAGGTGATATGGTGATATGGCAACCGGGTGATTATATTGAGCAACTCAACCCCGAGCAACGCCAACAATTTTTGACCACTTGTTGGCGACCCGATGCAAACCCAATTGGCGATGTTGTGGTTATCCCATTGCCAGAAAATCCTTTGTCTGGTGATTGGTGGGTGAGCATTGCCATATTTGGGGATAAAGACCAACCCGAAGGGCGTTTGTTGGTGAATGGGAGCGAATTACAAATAGGAATTGGTGGAATAGCAGTGGGTAGCCAATAAATAGACCAATAGACTAGCAATCGTAGCCTAAGCGACTTGGAAATGATGAACTTTCCGCTTATAGTGGAATAAATGATATTTTGCCATAATGAAAGTTCAGTAGAGTGCTATGTTCACCCAAAAATTTGCCATCATCCTATTCATCATTCTATGGTTTATTCCTATCAGCTCGGTTGATGCACAATCATCAGATGCGCCGAATTATCAGATTCGGGTGTTATCGAATGCACAACTCTCGGCGGATGAAACCACATTCACAGTGAATGTAGCGATTCTTAATATCGGCAAAGATGCCACGGTCGCCGCAACTGTTCAATTATATCCATTCACCACACCCGATACCGTTTTGGCACAAAGCCCATTAGGTGCATTACGATTTAGCGAGGTGCGCGAGGTATCGCTGACATTTGCTGTTAGGCAATTGCCCGCAGGCGAACAAGTGCCATTAGGTGTGCGCGTATTATTGAGCGAGGAGTTACAAACCACCTTGCTCGATAACACAACATCCTTCAGCATCACCGTCCCATTATATGATGGTGAGCAAAGTATCACCCCAATTGTGACAACACCACAACCCACTATACCTAGTCCATCATCAGAAACACCATTACCAAATGGGGTCATCAAAATTCCAATCATCAATGTGACTATCAATTTGAACGATGAGAATCAACGCTTACTACTCGCGGGGATTTTGGTGGGGATTGTCGTCCTCATCCTCATCCTGCTGATGATTATCCGCATTTTATTTCGCAGAACACCCTTATTCGGGAGTTACAAACCACCCTATAGCACCGTGAGTCAGTATGACCGCAACAGCACATTAGGGCGTAGGCAATTGTGGCAACAACACGCCCAAAATAATAGCGTACAGTATCCGTGTCGCATGGGGACATATCATGCTCGCAAATTATTGTTGGGTATCAATGGACGTTATTTAGAAGGGTGGAAAATCACATCCCTCCGCATGATGCAATATGATATGTATGGCAGAATTACCCGTAGCCAAGTTCTAGCAAATCAAAAATGGGTTGCCCGACTCAATAAAACCGCGCATAAAGGGGCAAAACTCAAGCCCAAACAAATTTCACGCCGTGTTGCGCCGATTGCTAAATGGATGGCGGGGCAATTCAAAAAACGCCTTACCCCAAAAACCGCTCTGCTTTCGATTGCATTGGATGTCCGCCTAGAAGGAAAACATGGTGAAGTACGCATCGTATTTGAATTGCACGAGTGCCATCAGGGGATGCCCGCATTATTAGACCAATGGGACCCAGAAATGGTGATTGTGGGGCGTACTTTGCACGAAAGTTATACCTATACACTCACAGGTCAAAATAATACGGAGACGTATCGGCAATTCCGCAAGCGGTTGCATAGCGATATTCAACAAGCCCTCGCCGATTTATGCCAAGTGGTAACAGTCTCGCGCCCAGAACAAGTCATATCGCCACCCAATTTCTTAAATCCGCCGACGCATCCAACCAGCACCACTACCCAACGCGGATTCACACATATTTCGCCCAAAACACCCACTCAACCCATTACAGAGCGGTTGATTATTGAAGTGCCAACCGAGCATAATGTTTTGCCTATTGCCCCACCCTTACCCGATTTTGAAGGATTTTCTGATGAAACCCAACAAAGCAACCCAATGGATGACTAATATGAAACTATCAACATCCCCCCTAAATCCCCTCTCTGCTTGGAGAGAGGGTTTTCGCTTATGGATTTATCCATTCAGTTATAAACCCATTTTGATGTTCATCATTATCCTATTAGCTATCCCATATAGCCTATTTGCACAAGATGAAGCCCCTATAGATACCGCACTAGAGACTTTACGAACCTTACAAACAACACACATCCCACAAAATGACCCCATTAACCTCGCCTATCGGTTTTATGAGGTAGAAGCGCCACCAGCACCTGTTCAGACGATACCGTATCAACGCGGAGACCAAGATGAATTTTGGGTATCTGATAATAATAGTGGCACAACACGCCGTCTCAATGCCACACTAGAAGCCGTTGGGCAATTCGCCTATTTTTGGATAGAAGATGGCGAACCAGTGAATGAAGATGATTTGCATGATTTGGCTGTGACATTTGATGCCGAAATTTATACCCAAGTCCGCGATATTTGGGGGTCTGAACCCCTTTTGGGTGTAGATGGTGATGCACGGTTACATATTTTATTTGCGCGTGGATTAGGAGCAAGTACCGCCGCTTATTTTGCGCGTCGGCATAATTATCCAGAGGCAGTTTTGGCTCATTCTAATGCTCGTGAGATGTTCTTCGTCAATTTATCGAATATACCAACAGTGAATAGCTCGTTTTTACAAAGCACACTTGCCCATGAATTTCAGCACATGATTCGCGCCAATACCACCCCAAATGAAGATGCGTGGCTCAATGAAGGATTTTCGACATTTACCGAAGGCTACTTAGGATATGAAGCGGCAGGGCGGTATCCCAATGAGTTCTTGCGTGAACCCGATACCCAACTTACTGTGTTCGGAGTCGCCCCAAATCGGTTGGCAGAATA
This sequence comes from uncultured Chloroflexota bacterium, assembly GCA_937942935.1. GTDB lineage: Bacteria > Chloroflexota > Anaerolineae > Aggregatilineales > Phototrophicaceae. Next base: position 11,927 of record CALDGT010000155.1, read on the forward strand.
TGGCGCGGGTTATTTATTTGTCAATTATCTTTATGACCGCTTTGGGCTAGAAGCGGTACAAGCCCTATCAAATAACCCACTGAATGGCATGTTTGGGGTGGATGAAGTCACACAAGCGTTTGGAAATGTATCGAGTGATGAATTTTTTGCCGATTGGGTGGTGGCGAATCTGGTGCAGGATGGTCGGTGGGAATTGGGCTATCAACAACCACGCGGACTGATGCCACCTCATATTCACCGAGCAAGCGGAAAATGGTTTAATACCACACAATCATTATCACAATATGCCACCCACTATTATGAATTGGCAGATGCAGAAGATTATTCACAGATTGAAATTGTACTGAGCCTGCCCGATATTGCCCAACTCGTCCCCATAGAAGCCTATAGTGGCGAAAAATTTTGGTATAGTAACCGTGGTGATATTAGTCACACCCGTTTATATCGTGAATTTGACCTCACCGCCGTCACCAGCGCTACCCTTACCTATCAATTATGGGCAAATTTAGAAGAACAATGGGATTATGGGTATTTGCTCATCAGCACTGATAGCGGGGCAACATGGCAAACACTCCAAACAGAACACATGACAACCGATAACCGCTTAGGGAATTTGTATGGCGAGGCGGGATATAGCTTTTCTAGTCATAAATGGCTAAAAGAGCAAATTATATTAGATGAATTTGTGGGGCAAAAGGTCATCATCAGCTTTGAACTCATCACCGATGACGCCATTAATTATGAGGGAATGGTTTTAGATGATATTGCCATCCCCGAAATTGATTATTATGCCGATTTTGAAACCGATAATGGCGGATGGATAAGCGAGGGATGGGTTTGGGTGACAAATCAAATTCCGCAACAAGCATGGGTGCAAGTGATTCAATATTACCCGACAGGTATCCAAATTGACCGTTGGTTGTTGCCAAATAACCCAACCATATCAATTGGTTTATTAGATGATGTGGAATCGGTGGTGATGGCAATTTCACCCATCGCTCCTGTTACCACCGTCCCGACCAATTATGAGTTAGCCGTTGAATTGCGAAACGATTAAATTTCCCAGACCGGTATGCCCGATAAAATTTTGTGTAACTGGTCTGGAAATTTACTCAAACTGAGTGGTTTGCCCAAAAAGCTATGAAATCCTGCCCTGCGGGCGGTATCTATTTCGCTATTGTGAACGGTGTATGCCACAATCGGGATATTAGCGAGGTTGGGTTTGGATTTGAGATAATCTAAAATTTCAAATCCATTGTGATTGGGCAATTCCAAATCTAAAAAGATGACATCCACTTTGTCGAGGGTGTTTAGGGTTTCATCTAAATTGATGACAAATTGAATCGCCGTAAATTCGACCCCCTGACGCGCCAACATCATGGTTAAAACTTCGATGTTCGTTTTGCTATCGTCAATGATAAGTGCATGTGGTGTTGACATATCTATAATCCTTTGTATTCATGTTGATAAAAATTAGTCCCAAACTTCTTGACCTTCTAGGACAGATAATAATTTATGATTGAAGGTCTGAATATTGAGTGGCTTGTTGATGAATCCCGCAAAACCACGAGCGCGGGCTTTGGGGATTTCGATTGCAGGGTCAGATGCCGACACTGCTACAATCGGAATATGATTAAAATAGGGGTATTGGCGGATAATATCAAACACATCATACCCACTGATATTGGCAGGGAACATTAAGTCTAAGAGGATAATATCAGGATGAGCAAGTTTGATTTTAGAGACGATGAGTTCTGGAAATCCCCATTTATCAAATTCAATTTTTGCCCCAGCCGATCCGACAATCATTTGGACAACATCTCGATTATTGGCATCATCTTCGATATAAAAAATCACTTTGCCTTCTAACATCACTATCCCTTTCCTAAAAGGCTCAAATAAATAGGCATGATGGGTTCATCATGCCTTACTAAGGCAATTTAGCTAATATGCCAAACTGTCTCGCCAGTGATAACCCGTTGTATGAGGTCGGGAAAAGTCTGAATACTCAATGGTTTAGCAATCGCGCCATCAAAACCAGCCTCTCGTAATTGCTCTACTTCTTCATTCATCACGCTTGCAGTGAGGGCGATAATCTTTGCACGAGCAAATTGGTCATTTTGGCGGAGCATTTTTAACATTTCAAAACCATCGTGTGGTGCGACATGAATATCTAACAAGATGATATTGGGGCGGTTTTCTAACCGACTCACTCGCCCTATAAAATCTTTGCTATCTTCAAAAATAGTCAGGTTATGAGACCCAACACCATTTTCAATGATAATCCGCATAATTTCACGACTCATGGGGTCGTCTTCAACGTATAGATAATAATTTTCTGACACCTTTTGATTCTCCTAAAATCTGTGCTGATGAGATGAATTTTGCATGATATTGCTAAAATACCGACAGCCTAACGATTAGTTGATATTGCAAAAGATTGTTGCATTTCTAAGACGAGTACCTCAGACCGAATGGGCAAGGTCAAATAGAAACTCGCACCCTGCCCCGCATCACTTTCTAGCCATAATTTGCCACCATGCGCCTCGACTAATTTCTTGGTGATGGGCAACCCTAAGCCTGTCCCGCCCGCATGTCGAATACCGTGTTCAGTTTGGCGGAATGGCTCAAAAATAATTTCTTGGTCATCGGGAGAAATGCCCGGTCCCGTATCTATCACCGCAAATAACAACTCTTCTTGGCGTTTTTTTACACTTAAGGTCACACTCCCTTTTTCTGTGAATTTGCAAGCATTAGAGAGCAAATTGAGCAAAATTTGGCGAATCCGCCGTTTATCGCCAACAATAAGAGGCAAATCTGCGTCTACATCTTGTATGAGGGTGACAGGCTTGTCTTGTAACAATGTTTTGCCTGTGGCGATAATCGTATTGAGTTCATTAGTCAGGTCTATATTTTCTTCGATGAATAATTTCATCATGCCTGCCTCGATTTTGGTCATATCCAAGACATCGTTGATGAGTGAAAGTAAATGTTTTGCGCTATCCAAAGATTTGCCGAGTGCATCTTTTTGCTTATCATTCACCACACCCAACATCCCCAACGACACGAATTCGGTAAAATTGAGGATAGCATTTAGTGGGGTACGGAGTTCATGACTCATGCTCGCCAAAAATTGGCTTTTCATTTGGTCAACTGCCCGTAATTGGTCGGCAATTTTGACTTGTTCATCATATAAACGTGAGCGTTCTAAGGCGGCGGCGACCAAATCACTCAAACCACGAATAAGGCGTTTATCGAATGGTGTAAAGTGATACAGGGTTGGGCTTGAAAAATTCAACCGCCCAATGACCCGTTCCCCCAAAACACAATCGGCGATTAAAATAGATTGAATCCCAAATGATTTATAGAGTTCGGTATCGGCTTTGTTTTCAACGAAAGCGCTATTGGTATCTTCAATCAGGAGCATATGCTTTTCATAAGTTTCGGTGCGTAATAATGGGACGAGTGTATCGGTAGCATCTGATGTTTTTTCGCCCGGAATTAAGATGGCGACCACTGTCGCTTGTTTGGCAGTCTTAAAATCAAAATGGTCTGGGACTAACAGCGTGGTCATAAAATCGAATGGACCAAACACATTGGCAAACGCATCTAAAATTTGGGTATATGTGACAGCACCGTTAATTTCTTGGCTTAACCGATAAAACATTTCGGTCTCTTTTTGGGCTTCCAAAACTTGTAAGGTCGCTCGGCGTGCGGTGATATTTTCTGCCAGCCGTGGAGAGAGCAACTCTATCATGGTGCGAAGGGATTCTGGAAAAATATGATAATCACGCCAATTGATGACCATGAAGGCTTCATGTCGTTCTTGGGTACGTAATGGGATGATAATCATCGCCGAAAAACCGACTTTATTGACCACATCCATTTCAATTTCGCCCAACAAATTGGTTTTATGCACATTCTCAATATACAGAGGAAAATCGGTATTCAAAATTTTATTGATGAGTGGAAATTCTTCGGGCGTGTAATTGAGCAAGCGGTTAAATGTGCTAAGCGGGATATTTTCGCCTTTATCATTTTGAAGCGCAACTGTCCTCAACTGTGTTACTTCGCCATCCTCATAATCCACATACATCAAAGCAGTACGGGTGGGCATGTGTTGAACCAAGATGGCGCTAAATGCGACCAACAAATCATCTTCGCTTTGGGCGCTATTCATTGCATCGCTAATATCTGCCAATAATTCTGCCTGAAAACGCGCATCTTCAATAGCACGGAGCGCCATAATTTTGTCTGTTACATCTCTGATGATGATAAGTGTGCCAGACCGTTGATTCGCTTCATCTAAAATTTCGCTGGTGGTTAGTTCATAATAACTTTGTTTATCCCCATTCAAAATTTGTAATTCTTTTTGGATGCTATGTGTGGTGATATGGGGAGCTAACCATGATAAAACATCACTCAAAAATTTGCCGAGCGCGGCAATTTCACTAAAAAACATGGCTTGTGCGCGTGGATTAATATCTAAAATGCGCTGGTCATTATCTATGACAATGACTGCATCATTCATCGCCTGCAATACCCGTTCACGGGCAACTGGCACAAGACTAAAAAACCGATACCGAAAAAGCCCAATCGCCACAAAAATATTGCCAATACCAAATGTTATTGGTTGAAAATCGCGTTGACCATTGAGGGTTATATCAAAAATGAACGAAAAACTGGTAAATAAGGGGATAATCAGACCGATAAGGATAAACCATAACTGTGTGCGGAGTAGGTCTTTCACTTTGCGATTATAATTGAGCAATAAAGTGACGCCCGCAAAACTGAGGGCATAGGAATACATAGCGAGTAACCCCAATGCCATCCCCAAATCATAATAGAGTGCATTAAATGGTGGGTACTCAAGCAGGCGATAGTCAATCGCTACCAAACCATGTAAATCGTTGGTAAATGCCAATATCGTGCCGACAATCGGAAAGATAGATAATCCAACAGCTAAAGCGACTAATTGCTTATCGGTGATGGTCGTGGTATATGCTAAGGCAAATATCACTATCGAAACTGGCACTAAAAACGAACCAAGATATTGAAAATTATCCCAAAAAATTTTGGCTTCTAGGGTCGGAGCAGACAGCTCAAAAATATAGCCCAACGTCCATTGAGCTTGACAAAAGGCATATATAGCAAAGGTGAATGTCCCTCGAATCTGCCGATTTTGAAAGGTATATACCCCAATCACGACAGAGATGATGAATGACAAAGCATAAAGTAAGATAGGTAAGCCAAATTCTAACATGGTAATCCCTATGGTGTGTTGATTTTACATATTGTATGGTGAATGGTGATATGAATGTAACTGCCTGAGTAGAGAGTTTTTTGATGCGATATACCTGTCTAATTGGACAGGTTAAAACAATTATCTCTATGGCTTGTCAAACGAGATTATTTTTTGCCGCCAAGACAATTGCTTCTGAACGTGTGGTGACACCCATTTTTTCGAGGATATTATTGATATGAAATTTGACTGTAGATTGACTGATAATTAACTTGTCGGCAATTTCGGGGTTATTCTCACCTTTTGCCATCAGGCGCAACACTTCTAACTCGCGCGTGGTCAAATCAAAATTGCGTACAACAAGATTTTCTTGGGTTGACTTGAGCAAAACAGATGTAATTTCTGCGGAAAAGACCGATGCACCTGTCATAGCAGTGCGAATGGCGCTAATCAAATCGCCAGAGAGTGACCCCTTGACCACATATCCTATCGCCCCGCTATCGAGCATTGCCCGCACACTATCATCATCCTGAAAACTCGATAAAACCAACACCTTAACATCCTTAAAATGTTCATGGATTTTGCGCGTGGCTTCGATGCCATCAATATGAGGCATCACAACATCCATCAAAATCAAATCGGGGAGCAATTCTTCACATAGGCGCAATGCCTCTAACCCATTATTCGCTTGCCCTATCAATTCTATATCGGGGGCAATCTTGAGGATGGTCGTCACAGCTTGATGAACCCAAATATGGTCATCAACCAGTAAAATGCGAATTTTGGATTGTTTTGTCATGTGTAATATTTACTCGCATCAGAAATCCTATTGCATCCATTATATCCCAAACCGATAATAATGTGCTTGAACTGTTAAATTAGACGAAAGAATGAGGAATTTTTTCATGAGTAAACACATTCTGGTCACAGGCGGGGCGGGTTTTATTGGCAGTCATATCACCGACTTGCTCATCGAAAAAGGCTACCGTGTGACCGTATTCGATAATGAAAGCACAGGCAATCGTGACTTTGTGAACCCTAAAGCCACATTTATTCACGGAGATGTGCGTGATGAATCTGCGTTAGCAGAGGTCTTCAAAACAGGGATTGATGTCGTATTGCACATCGCAGGACAAGCCTCTATCCGTTTGTCATTTATGCACCCTGAAGCTGATTTGAATGTGAACACATTGGGGACAATTAATGTCATCAAGCAATGTATTGCACACAAAGTCCCGCGCTTGCTGTTTGCCAGTTCAATGACAATTTATGGCACACCTCAAATTGCCCCCACCCCAGAAACGGCTTATCCCGCCCCTGTATCGTATTATGGGGTGACAAAATATGCCGCCGAGCGATATGCTCATATCACTGCAACGCGCAAAGATTTAGATTTTGAATTCAATGTGACCTCTTTCCGCATGTTTAATGTTTATGGGGAACGCCAAAGCCTAACCAATGCGTATCAGGGGGTATTTGCCATTTTTATGGGAAATGTCTTGCGGGGTGAGCCGATTAATATTCATTCTGATGGCGAACAATCCCGCGATTTTGTGCATGTGCGTGATGTCGCCCGCGCATGGGTTGAAGCGATAGATAATCCCAGAAGTTATGGTGAGGTGATTAACATCGGCACAGGTCGCCCGATTAGTGTCAATCGGTTATGCGATTTAGTCTTAGATGCGTTTGGATATTCCCGCGAGACTTATACCGTCAAACATCATCCCGCCCAACCGGGTGATATTCGTGTGTCATCTGCCGATGTGGATAAAGCCAAGACATTACTCGATTGGCAACCCACCATCGTGTTTGAGGATGGCATGAAAGAGACCATTTTATGGGCAAAAGGGGTTATGCAAAAATAAATGCGGATGTGGCGGATTTTCCGCCATGTCCTTATCGCCACACCGCAAATTGATACACACTATAGCTGGCAGGAAACAGTGACCAACCTGCCCGTCCGCGTGGTGGATGTGCATTGAGGGCGCGAATTCTGCCATAGCGGTCTATACTTTGCCATGTGAGCATGGTTTCATCTTCTAGCCACACATACGAAAAGACATCGAGTGCCAATACTTGGGGATAATCAGTTTGAGAGAGAATATCGGCTAAATTTACCATCACAACATCGCGTCCATAGCGTAGGCGTTCTGTCCGATTCACCTGATAGGTCATCATCGGACTAGTCCCCACCCAACGCGGATTTCGACCATCAAAGATAACCTCATGCCCCTCTGTGCCATCCCGACTCGCTACATAAATCGGCGCGAATCGGTCTGCCTGATTCACATCCGTTTGGATGAGCAACCAGTCTTCATCACCCGACCAGCGCAAATCTACCGCCGTATTGATGGGATAACGGTCTGTGCCGATGCGATACGCCTGATTTTTGGCGAAATCCCATGTATAAACCGATGAAAAACCGCCCTGCTGGGCAATCGTTGCAATCCATTCCCCACTCGGCGACCAATACCCCACCCCTGCCTGAATATCACTCAAAATGGGCGTCGTGGTACGGGCAGATACATCATAAATCAATAATTGATTTTGGGCGGTCAACGCCAATTTATCCCCAGTTGGCGACCAACGCATGGCACTATATTCCAGAGCGATGCTAGGGCGCGAAAATTGGCGTGTTTCGATGTTGATAATGACCACCGCGCCATCATCAATGAGGCTCACAAATTGTCCATTTGGCGACCATGTATATTGAACTAATCCGAGTATGGTCGGCTCATATAATCGGGTCACACGATTATTTTGTATATCCCACAAATGAAGCCCATTCAATTCGGTCGAGGTGGTGATTGGGCTACAGTGAAAAGTAACATAACGGCTATCTGGCGACCAGCGAATCATATCACGCGGGGGAGCGCATAAATCGTAACTGATAGGAAAGAGGGTGAGGGTATACATGGTTAAATCGAGGGCAAAAAATGCGATTTGAGCGCCATTGTCATCTGTGACGAGCGCAGACTGACCATCTGGGGAAAAAATGAGTTGCCAATCGGTCTCGAATGGCGCAGATTGCACCACATATAAGCGCCTGTTTATATCGGCAACGCCAAATGAGCGATTTTCATCGCGTAGGTGAGTCAAATATCCAACCACGCGGGTGGTTGGGATAGTTGTGCCAATCAGCACCGCCACAAGACAAATAACCGCGCTCACCGCGCTAATAAAGATACCTAACCGTAAAATGATTTTCGTTATCATCGCACAAACTCAAATGCGCTCACTGCTTGGAGACCGCGTGTCACCGAATATAAGGATTTTTGGGATGAATAAAAATTAAAATGCCCAAATGGATGATTATTGAGGATGAATCCCCAACCGCCTTCATCTGGCAACCATCGGATATTATGAATCAGTTTACCAGAAGTGATAATGTTTTGGCGAAATTGAGTGAGCGATTCGTCCCATGTGGCAATGCCAAAATAAGTTGTATCCATTATGTCATTTCTGATAGAGTATGCCACTTGTTGGCTATCAGATGACCATTGCGGATAAGCATACGCACCATCTACCAGCAATATCAATTCAGAATGTGTGGGTGGTGAGACATAATAAGCAATATCGGGGGTGGATGTTGCCATATTCGACAATACCCCAAATGTCACCCAACGACTATTCGGCGACCATGTAGTAGCAGTAGCAGACACGGGTTTATCTTCAAATGGGGTTAATAACACCAATTCGGAGGTAGTAAGGTTGAATGTATATGCCAGTGACCCCGAAACAAATGCGAGCCATTCTCCGTTGGGGGATACCTCTGGGGTTTGCGAAATCATCATGTCATCAATCAAAACCGCTTGCGACTGAGTGGCAAAATGATACCGTTCAATCGAATTTAGGCTCATCATCAACACCGATTCGCCATCCCCTTCCCACGCGATAAATCGGTAGTATTGGTCTATTGGGCTGATTCGTTGCTCATTTTCGCCTGTGATGTCCACAATCCGCACCGAATTTTGGACATCCAGCGCCACACGGCGCATATCTGGCGACCAATTTTTGTCATCTACAAATTGTGTTTGAGAATAGAATAGGTGAACATTGCCTGTCTCAAAATCGAGTACATAAACCCCGCCCATCAGACCACCCTGAATATTGGTACGGCACGAGAAGGTGATATGACGGTTATCTGTTACCCAATGTTCGCCAATCACATCACAATTTGGGAAGGTATCGGCTAAATGCACCATGCGCCCTGTAAAAATATCCCACACCGAAAATGTCGTTTCGGCATTGGTGACGGTTGCTAAGATGACACGATGACCATCGCCAGATAAATGAACAAAGCCAATTTGTGAAACAGGTAACTGAATGGGGATATGCACCCGCCGATTCATATCGAATAGGGTGATATAATCTGCCCGCGCAAATTTGAGTGTGACCAACTGAGTCGGAATTATTTTGCCAAGCGCCAGCGCCGCCACACATAAAATCATCATCGGCATTATCATCAAGCAGATAAACCGTATTATCAGGCGGGTCTGTAAAAGAGGCGTATTCATCGCACAAATTCAAATAGATTCACATGAATAAGCTCATCCAGCAAGAAAACAACATCTTCTGCCCCGCGCAAATATGCCAATAGGGTATCGTATGGTTTACGTGGTTGTGTTGTGATAAACGCTAACGCCTCATTATTTGGCGACCAGCGCATATAATCTGATTCCCATTTTAATTCATGTGGGGTTGTTGGTGACTCTAATGAGACCATTCTCAATGATTTGCTCTGTGAATAAAGGCTATAAGCAAATTGGGTGCTATCGGATGCCCATAATACGTCATAAAGCAAAATATCTGTCAAAAAGGTGGCATCTGTCCCATCTGGGCGTATCAGATGGGATTGTGGTTGGTTTTGTTTTTGGGCAGAAATCACAATCCATTCGCTGTTCGGAGACCACCAAAACCGAGTCCAAATCGAATTGGGTATATCATCCGATTCAAACGAAGCCAATTCTAAATGGGTTGTTTGATGTGTCGGCAGGTGAACGGTATAGGTTTCGCCAATTTTCGTATCTGAGAAAAATAAAATCACCCATTCCCCATTCGGCGAAAATATCATATAAGTTCCAAACGGGTCTGAATAAGCATTGACTTCTGTGCTGATAATGTCCCATGTTTGGGTGCCGATGTCATAACGGGCTAAGGTATTTTTGGAGAGTGTCAACAAAGACCGATTATCAGGATGCCATCTCATGAGAAAGGGGTCTGGTGGTGGGGTTAATTCAACCGTCTTGGCTTCATCTACATAGCGCATCACCAAACTGCCCTTTTCTAAATCTAAATTGGCAACCATACGCCCATCATTGGTTGTTTGGGTCAAGGTGGCAGGGCGCTTGCCCATGTTAAAATTATTATAGGTGCCGATAAATCGTATTTCATTGGTCTCAAAATTGAACATATAGGAGTCGGTTTGATTCGATTCAGAACATCCAAAATAAACCAACTGATTATTATTGAGTGTAGATTGATAACTCGCTTTTGCCGATTCTGCACAAATACCCTGCGGTAACTGAATCACCCGCCCACCCAATATATCCCAAATCACCGAATGTTCCGAATCATCTTCTTGTTGATAATCTACTTTGGCAAACTGCCCATTCGAGGAGAAAGAGACCATCAAAATTCTATCTGGTGAGACATTGATAGGATAATCGAAAAACATAAATTGATTGCTATAGGCTTCTAAAAGTGCCAACTGGCGCTTTTCTGAACTTGCGATAACCACATCGGCGACAATCAATTGGGTGGGGATAAATGAAGCCAAATAGAGTGTGATAACCGCCATGATAGCCATCATAAAACTCATCAAAATCGTTAGTCTCATAATCAAGCGGATTTGAAAGTTCATCATCTCTCCAGAAAGTGATATTCCACAACTAAATTGGGTGGATAACTGATTCGGTGAATTTCTCCTGTAGCTATATCGAAATAGGCAAGATACGACTTCATAGTATCTTTATCTTGTGCCACAACAAAGCCTAATTTATCGGGGGTTAGCCATTGTTCCGCGAAAATAAGTTGTTCAATCACCTTAAATACGGTAAATTGCGCCTTAGCTTCATCCCACCGCCAAATATGCAAATAGCCCGTGGAATCTTCACTAAAGGTTATCCATTGGCTATCGGATGACCACTTAGCAAGCCGTTGATTAAATTGCATATTCGTGCGATGCAATAACACAAATTCAGATTTATCTGGTCTGGTGAGATAATAAACCCGTTCCCCACGGCTATACCCAATCATGATGAGCCACTGGCTATCTGGCGACCATACTAATGATTCCGGTTGTATCACATCATCCCCAAAAACCGATAAATCATATACTGTGGCGGTTGGCAAATGTAGGATATGTGGTTTGGGATTGCTCAAGCCGAGTGATAATGAAAGCCATTGGTTATCAGGGGAGATTTTCATCGGCTGATAATTACTAATATTCAACTCTTCTGCCAAAATCTCTAATGTGTTTGTCGGAAGGGTGTATCGCTGAATATTTTTAACCCCTTGAATGAGCAATGATTGGCTATCCGATTCCCACCCGATAAAACTCGCCCACATATTCGGCGGGGTGACAGGTTGCTCGTAGCTCCTATCTAAACTCGCTACACTCATACTGACTCTACCGGTAATCACAACATATTGACCATCTGGTGACATCATATCCATCATAATGAGAGGGGTAACGATAGATTGGCGTGTTTCAAAATCAAAAAAATAAGTGCCTTGTGTTAATCCGCCATAGCAAGTATAGGCAACGCGCCGACTATCGGGCAACCAAGTTGGTTGAAACATATCACAAGGTGGAATCTCGGCAAAATCGCCAGAAAAAATATCCCATACAAAGGAACTTCTGGGCGCATCTAAATTGGGACTCATTAGACCATAAATCAATAACACACGCCGACCATCTGGCGAGAGACTTATAACAGGAGCATTGCCTTGTTCGGGCAATTGAACATAAGAGGTGGGGATATGAATCGGTAAATTGCGATTCATATCGAAAATGGTTATCCGTGATATATTTTGTGTTGGCAAATATGTGATAGCAGAGACCCATTGTGTTGGGTTGGCAGTGCCGATAGCGAGTGCAATTAAACAAAATAATCCAATAGGAAATAAGATGAACATCATCAAGCGAATTACAATGCGTGTTTGTATGAGCATTTTCACCTCAAAAAGGAAAATCCCACCACACTATCGCGTAGGTTGGTGAGTGTGCGAATGTCTCCGTTTTGTGTTCGGTAGCGTAATTGTTGTGGTTGCGGATAATGAATAAATACCATGCCAGACCCATCGGGCAACCATTGGGGCGATTGCGAATAAGGGCTAATCACTTCGGCGGGCAAGAACGAGGTCATATCCCATAATAGCAATTCAGAATAATAGGTATTGCCCATTTCATCATAGACACTATAACTCACTTGTGTGCCATCGGGCGACCAAATAGGGATAGATTCCACATTCTGCGCTAATTCCATCACCACAGAGGCATCTGGGCGGGCTAAATAATACATATTGCCCTCACGAGATTCGATGGTGGTACTCATCATCACCCATTGGCTATCGGGCGACCATCCCACCCACGTCACATTATTAATCTTGGTGTCGGTGGTTTCGAGCAAGTGTAATTCGCCTGTGCCTAGATGCAAGGCATACGCACGCGGACGGCGCTCATTTGTGACCAATGCCAACCATTCCCCATTCGGCGATAGAACTGGGGTGATACTGGTCTCAAAATCATCTAAAATCACAGTGAATTCACCTGTCGAAAAATCATAACGTTCTAGCGTCTTTACACCACGCAACAAGACCGATTCACCATCGGGATACCATGCGACAAAGGTGAATCGTCTGCCTTGTGGGGTGATGGTCATAAAATCTTCGCCATGCACACCCACAATATGTACACTGCCTTCATCATTAATCCCCACTCGCATAAAATTGGGCGACCATTGATATGCTAAAATGAGACTTGGTTTGTTATAGAGGGTATAAACCAGCCCTGTCTCAAAATCGAGTGTATACATCCCGCCAATTGTGCCATCGAGTGGATTACTACGACATTGAAACAACACATGCCGATTATCTGCCAACCAACGCCACCCACTAGCAGAGCAATTGATATAGTCTAGGGGCAAATCCACCACGCGCCCAGTCGTAATTTCCCAAACCGAAAATGCCGCCTGATT
>CALDGT010000156.1 GCA_937942935.1 uncultured Chloroflexota bacterium
CGAGATGGCAATTCGCAAGGCTTGTTCCAAATAAATGGGGTAGCCTTTGGCGGTTGCTTCGATACCTTCTAAATGTTTGGCAAATGCGACCAATGCCACGGCGCGTTCTTCTTCACTCTGAATTTGCCCAATGGCAGATAATGCCTCTAGGCGGGCGGTATCTTTCGGGTCGTCACTCACATACGGGATAATTGCGGTTAGTGCGCGGGCGCGTTCTGCCGCATCTAAAATGTTGATGGCGCTCTTGAGCGCGATTTCTTCTGTTGAAGCGGTAATCCGTTCTGCGATGGTAGCGAGGGTGGTCGCATGGAGTGCATCGTTGGTGGTGGTATTCATCTCATCCAGAATGGTCTTAAAAAAGCTCATTTGAAGCGCGGGGGGCAAATACCCACTAAGTGCCACCAAACTCCGCACACGCGCTTCTAAATTGTGCATAGCACGCGCATGACTAATGGCTTCCATAAGGGGTTGAGAGATGGTTGTGTCATCGGCATTAAAATTGGGCAATAATGCCCCTAATTGGAGCAATGCGCGGGCGCGGAGGGCTAAATCATCTGTATCATGAATATCTGCCCATATCGGCTTAAAAAGCGATGGGAGCATATCGGCTTCAAGATGTGGTATTAATTTGAGTGATAGGGGTAGGCGAATTTCTACAGAGGGATGAGCGCGAATTTCTTGAAAAACAGCCCGTCGCTTGTCTGGGGAGAGTGATGTGACCAAACGGGCGAGTGTTTCGAGGCGGGCATCGCTCACTCGTTTGGGTGAGATGGTCATGCCTGCATTGCTGGGGCGCGTGCCATTGGCTTGACTGAGCATCAATAGCGCACGTAACTGGGCAATTAAAGACTCTACACCTTCTGCGAGGGCATTTTGTAAGGCTTTTTCGTATTTGGCGCGTTCCACAGGATTAGGCTTTAACCGACCTGTCCCGCTTTTTTTAGATGTGCTTGAATCGGTCATGGTGTTGTTATTTTCTGTCAACAAAATATAGCCATATTCTAACAGAATAACGCAAAAAAGAGCATAAGCTTAATTTTGGTCTTAGACAAAAATCTTTGATACACTGATAATAACAAGAATTTCCCATGAGATATTGCAGGTGACTATCAACTCTCATGGAAATGCCCAATTAGAGAGGACACTTTTTTATGTCTCAACAACCAACACTCATTATTTTAGCGGGGGGTGCTTCGTCTCGGATGTATCCCTTGCGCGAGAAATCGCTCATCCGCTTTGGCGCAGACCCATTACTCATCAGACAATTACGCCGTTTTGTGGCGCTCGGATTTGAACGGGCGATTTTGGTAGCGAATCCAGAAAATAAGGGCGTCATTGCCGATTTACTAGCATCTATGACAGAACCGATTCAAACAGATGTGGTGGTACAACCAGAACCAGTTGGCATGGGTGATGCTTTGCTCAAGGCACAACCCCTTTTAGCGAATACACCCGATGCGCCGATTTATATCACCCAAGTGCATGATGTGGTAGATGACCAATTGCACCAAGATATTTTATCGGCGTATCATCAACACCTTCATGGCTCATATATCGCGGGTTATGAGATGGAAGATTATTTTCCCGGTGGTTATTTGACTGTGAATAGCGAAGGGCGAATCTCTGGGATTGTCGAAAAACCAGACCCCGACAAGCGCCCCAGTAATTTAGTGAATATTGTCGCCCATTTGCATAGCAATAGTGGGCGCTTGTTTCAAGCGATTCAATCTCAATACGATGCCAAGATTTCTAGCGATGACCATTATGAACGCGCTATGGCGAGCCTGATGGATGAGCATATTTACCGCGTTATCCCCTATAAAGGGCATTGGAGCGCCTTAAAATTCCCTTGGCATGTTTTAGATGTCATGCGTTACTTTTTGGGGCAAATTCAGGGGCAGGTGATTGAATCGGATGCGTATATTGCCCCAAGTGCAACCCTATCGGGCAATGTGTATATTGGCGCAGGCGCAAAAATTTTTCCTCATGCGTCTATTGTGGGACCTGCCTATATTGGGGCGCGGACGATTGTCGGAAATGGTGCATTGGTGCGTGAATCTATGGTTCTTAATCATTGCGAAGTGGGGTTCACCACCGAAGTCGCGCGGAGTTATGTCGCCGATTATTGCTCCATGCACGCCTCGCGGGTATTAGATTCGGTATTCGCCGAAGGGGTAAATTTTTCCGCAGGATGCACAACGGCTAACTTGCGAATTGATAAAGGTGAAGTGACATCTACCGTCAAAGGCAAGCGCATGGGTACAGGGCGCAATAAATTAGGCGCGATTGTGGGGCGTGATGCGTTTATCAGTGTGGATGCGATGACGATGCCCGGTGTCAAAATTGGCGAACAGGCGCAAGTCGGACCGGGGACGCATGTTCACGAAGATATTGATGCAGGCAAGCGCGTTTATGTGAAGCAAGAGTTGATTATTAAAGATTAAACGCTTAAAACACAAGGGTGCAACCACTTGCGCCCTTGTATGTTGATGAACATCAGATTTTAGGGACGAGGTGTAACTCGCCAATGGATAAGGATTTTATAATATGACCGTTTCACCAAAATTATTCAAAAAATATGATATTCGTGGGATTGCACTCGGAGATAATGCCATTTTAACCCCCGACGCAACACGCCTCATTGGGTTGGGTTTTGGGACATTTATCCAACAACATGAACAAGAGGCGATTGTGGTGGTCGGGCATGATAACCGCTTATCATCCCCAACATTATATGAGGCGCTCATAGAAGGATTGCGCCAATCGGGATGCACCGTTATTGCATTAGGGCAAACCGCCACCCCTATTTTATATTGGCACGCTGTCAATTTAGATAGTGTGGCGGGGGTGATGATTACAGGCAGTCATCTGGGTGCAGACCAAAACGGGCTAAAATTTTGTATTGGCAACCGCGCTATTTATGGGGATGATTTGCAGACCATTCGCCAGATAATCGAATCTGGGGAGTTTGCATCGGGGATTGGTGGCATTAGTGTTCATCATGATGCCCAACAAAAATATATCGAATCCCTAAAAGGGCGTGTGTTATCGAGCAAACGCCAATTGCGCGTGGTGATTGATGCAGGGAATGGCATGGGCGGGGTGATTGCGCCTGCGCTCATCCGCGAATGGGGGCATGAGGTGGTCGCAGAATTATTTTGCGAGCCAGATGGCAACTATCCCAATCATCCCGCCAACCCACAAGAAGCCGAAACATTAACCACCCTCAGCGAAACAGTCCGCAGACTTGGGGCAGATATGGGCATTGCCTCTGATGGTGATTGTGACCGTATGGGCGCGGTGGATGAGGATGGCAAGATTATCACCGCAGACCGATTATTAACCCTGTTGGCGCGGGATATGCTTTTGCGTCATAAAGGCGCGGGTGTGGTGGGAGAAGTTTTGTGTAGCCAAGTGTTATTTGATGTGGTGGCACAAAATGGCGGTATCCCTTATTTGGCGGCGAGTGGTCATGCGCTGGTCAAAGAAGCGATGAAACGACACAATGCCTTACTCGGTGGCGAGATGAGTGGGCATATCTTTTTTGGGGAAGATTATTTTGGATTCGATGATGGATTTTTGGCGGCGGGCAGGTTGATGGCATTCATCGCCAATTCGCATTTATCGCTTGGTGATTGGAATGCGGGTTTGCCGACCTTATTCACCACGCCGGAATATCGCCCTCACTGCCCTGATGAATGGAAGCAAGTGGTCATTGACGGTGTGGCGGGGATGTTGAAAGATAAAGGGCAGGTCGAAACCATAGACGGGTTTCGTATCTCTTTTGACCATGGATGGGGGATTTTGCGTGCCAGCAACACCGAGCCTGTCTTGAGCCTGCGCTTTGAAGGTCAAACCGAAGCCGATGCGCTCCAGTACAAACGGCTATTTGTAGATGCGCTGGCACAATTCCCACAAGTAGAAAAGGTAGAATGAGCATTATGAAAATAGGCGTTTTGGCATTACAAGGCGCGTTTATCGAACACGAGAAAATGTTAAATGGGTTGGGTGCAGAGACTGTACAAGTCCGCTTGCCACAGCATTTAGAGGGTATAGATGGTCTTATTATCCCCGGTGGCGAAAGCACGACCATCGGAAAACTCGCTACAACCTATGGTTTGATGAACCCCTTACGCGAATTTGCCCAACAACATCCCACTTGGGGAACATGCGCGGGCATGATATTTTTGGCGAAAGACATTGGCATAGACCGTCAACCTATTTTAGGAGTGATGGATATTGTCGTGAATCGTAATGCGTTTGGTCGGCAGGTAGATAGTTTTGAGACAGACTTATCCATCTCTGGC
>CALDGT010000157.1 GCA_937942935.1 uncultured Chloroflexota bacterium
CGAACTCGTCATCATCGCCGAAGATGTAGACGGTGAAGCCCTTGCTACCCTCGTGTTGAACAAATTGCGCGGGAACTTGAATGTGTTGGCAATCAAAGCCCCCGGCTTCGGCGACCGCCGTAAAGCCATGTTGCGCGATATTGCCATCCTCACTGGTGGGACTGTCATCAGCGAAGAAACCGGTCGCAAACTTGAATCTGTCACCTTGCAAGATTTGGGTCGCGCCGCCAAAGTCGTGTCGGACAAAGAAAATACCGTCATCGTAGATGGTGAAGGTAGCGCCGAAGCGATTGAAGGTCGTATCGCCGAAATCCGCCAAGAAATTCAACTCAGCACCAGCGATTATGACAAGGAAAAATTGCAAGAACGCCTCGCCAAATTGAGCGGTGGTGTGGCAATCATCCGTGTCGGTGCGGCAACCGAAACCGAATTGAAAGAAAAGAAACACCGCGTGGAAGATGCCCTCAGCGCCGCCCGCGCCTCTGTTGAAGAAGGTGTTGTCCCCGGTGGTGGTGTGGCATTGATTAACGCCATTGCTTCCCTCGTGAACTTCAAACTCGGTCACGAAGATGAAAATACTGGTGTCGCCATTATGCGCCGTGCCTTAGAAGCCCCAATGCGTAAAATTGCTTCTAACGCTGGTGAAGATGGTGCCGTCATCATCGAAAATGTGCGCCGTATCCAAAAACAACGCAAAAATCACCGCATTGGTTACAATGTGATGACCAATGAATATGTGGATATGATTGATGCTGGTATCCCCGACCCCGCCAAAGTGACCCGTGGCGCAGTCGAAAATGCCGCCTCCATTGCCTCGATGATTCTGACCACCGAAGCACTCATCACCGATAACCCCGATGACAAAGCCCCCGCGATGCCCGGTGGCGGTATGGGTGGCGATTTCTAATCATCGCTTCTCTAAAAAATTATCAAAAAGCACGGTGCTTGGTCGCCGTGTTTTTTGATTTCCCCTCATTTTTAATTTGCATATCCACACACAACGCGCTACAATCCCCGCAGATTTATTAATGCGCTTATAATCCATACGATATGACGACCAAACAGCACGACATTTTTATCAGTTACAGCCGAGATAACGCAGAGACTATGCGGAAAGTTCGGGATACTTTGCGTATTGGTGGCGCAGATGTTTGGACAGACGAATATATAACACCCTATACTAAAGCATGGGAAGAGGCTATTGAACAAGCAATTGGTGATTCTCGTGGTATGGTGGTGCTTTGTTCTCCAGAATCTAAAAAATCAGATTGGGTTAACATTGAACTAACTTGGGCAAAGAAAAAGGGATTAGACATATTTCTATATCTCATAAGCGGAGATGAAGAGGCATCAATACCCTTTGGCTACATCCGATATCAATACACTGATGCACGCGATGATAAAGCACCAAAAGCCCTAAAAAAATTAGTTAATACTATCAAAGAACTCTATGGTATCATCGGCATTGAAGAACTCCAAGCCGAAATTCGCTTTTTGAACGCCAAACTGAATGTTGAACGTCAGCGCGTACAAGCATTAGCCGAACAATTAGAAGATGCCAATCGTGCAACCGATGATAATTCTGCCCTGCGCGAAGAATTGCGCCAAGCCCAAGCGACTATCGCACGCCTACAAACCGAACTCCAAACCCAAACTACACAGGTGAACACCCTCACATCGCAATTAGCCGAGCAAACCAACCGTGCTAATGCGATTCAGCACCAATATGATAAACAATTAGAAGATGCACAAATCGCTATCATAAAATTAGAGTCTAAATTAGCAGAGCAAACCAACCGAGCAGATACGATTCAGCGCCAATATGATGAAAAATTAAAAGCCACTATACGCTTACAAACCGAACTGCAAAATCAAACATCGCAACTAGATGAGCAAACCAACCGCGCAAATTCGATTCAGCATCAATCGGATGAGCAATCGAAAAACGCGCAAGCCACCATCACCTCACTTGAAAATCAACTCAAATCTGCAAAAAATACGGTTGCCGATTTGAAAAATCAATTAACAGATGCAAAGGAAGCCTTGTCTATATCCCAAAAACCCACTTTTCAAAAACTGAAAGCATCTAACCCCTATCATTGGCTGGTGTTATTATGGTGGATATTGGTCACACCAGAAAAAATTAAAGCCCGTTATGCACTTAGGATTGTAGACTGGGATGAACCCTCAGAATATTCATCCTTAGAACCAGTCAGCAATTGGCTATTCAGCACATTACTATTTTCACCATTTGTTATCTCCCTCAGCGCCGTATCATTAGGATTAGCACCCATAGCCAGTCCAGACATCGCATCGCATACCCCGCCCATTTTATTAGGAATAGTCATAGTATTTTGGCTTGGTATGGGATTCTTCAGTGAACAATTAGATAACCTACTAGATTCCAATTATAGCGGTTTCGTTGGCATTATCGTTAGCATTATCGTTAGCATTATCGTTAGCATTATCGTTGGCGGTTTCGTTGGCATTGTCGTTGGCGGTTTCGTTGGCATTGTCGTTGGCAGTGGTGCTGGCATTGTCGTTGGCGTTGGTAGTGGTGGTGGCGCTGGCATCGGCATTATCGTTGGCGGTTTCGTTGGCAGTGGTGCTGGCATTGTCGTTGGCGGTGGCGATATTCCGGTGA
>CALDGT010000158.1 GCA_937942935.1 uncultured Chloroflexota bacterium
AATAAATTTGTGCGACAATGCGCGTAGTGGGTTGAGACATACCCAACGCAACAGCACAGATACACAGCACCGCAAAAAATACAAATAACACCAGACTCATGCGAAAAATACGCTTGGTATGCACAGGTTCAATCCTTGCGTTATATCCATCCACATCATTGTAGGCGATTTTGTGTTATATTCAAAAAGATATTTTTCTGGTTTGGATAGATTATGAACACTCATGCTTGGATTTTGCGCGTCATCTTTGGTGTGGCGCTCCTATTCGGAAACGAAATTTTATTGTGGCAAGACCCACCCCTCAGAAGTCTGCCCGACTGGGGATTGCTCTTGTTGGGATATACCGCTATCAGCGCGATTTTGCTCGATTTTGCGGTGCGATATCGGGTGAATGATGTCTATTTAGCCATGTTGATGGTGTGCATTGGCGCGTTGCTCATCGGATTACTGATGAATCCGCGCTTGTTCCTAGCCGATTTTCCCCGTCATTTGCTCACACGGGTCATCGGTGCATCTGCTTTTATCTCGCTCGAAATTTGGGGGTTATTGCTTGCCCTTTTAGGGGGGCATATGAAGCGGTATCGGCGCAATTTCATCGGGTTTGGGTTTGTGGTGGGCTTTAATTGGGGTGTATGGTCACATTATGCCTACTTGCTCAACGGATGGTCAATTGCTCCCGCACAAATGGGTCAGATGATACTATTTGCGGGGATTTGCTTGGGGATAATTAGCGCAGGAATTTGGGCATGGAAAAATAATTATCAGGCATCACATACGCCTTTGATGTTGCGGATGAATCTCATCGAATGGTGTGTGGTGGGCATTATTTTGACCCTATTATTCCTCATACAAGGGGTTAGCAATGTCTATTTGGGAATCGAAATCATCGCCTCATTCATTTTGATTTTTGTATGCTGGTTGGGATTATGGTCAAGTCGCCCAGAGAAGGGTAAAATGCTGATGGATGCTCATTTTCCGCCTAATGTCTCATGGATATGGTCGCTCTTCGCGCTCATCACATTTGGCATCGGCGGAGTGCTTGGCTATGGGTTGCCACTCCTCAATATGAATGGATTCAGTCAATTGTATTTGTTAGAACTCGCCTTTGCGGGAATTGGATTTATTTGGTTGCCCCTTGTCGCGGCGGTCTTGGCTGTGCGGGGCATTGAACAACAATCACGAAAATTGGACATTTTATAAAGGATAAAATGAGACATGACCACAATCACCATCCTCAAAGATAAGCATATCGTTTTGGGCGTAACAGGGAGTATCGCTTGTTATAAAGCCGTAGACCTCGCCAGCAAACTGACACAAACAGGTGCATTGGTGGATGTCATTTTAACCGATAGCGCCACCCAATTTGTGACCCCACTCACCTTTCAATCGGTCACTGGCAGACCTGTTTATACCAACATGTGGCGTGCCGATAATAGCTCAGAGGGCTTACCTACTCATATCGCGCATGTCGGATTGGGTGAGGATGCCGATTTATTGGCGATTATCCCCGCCACTGCCAACACCATCGCCAAAATCGCACATGGCATGGCAGATGATTTACTTAGTGTAACTGCCCTCGCCTCGCGCGCACCATTGCTCATCGCTCCTGCAATGGATGGTGGGATGTATCAAAATCCTGCCGTTCAAGATAATATCGCTACCATTTTGGGGCGTGGTGGCTTGCTCATCCCACCAGAAGAAGGGCGTTTCGCCTCTGGGTTGGTCGGCGTAGGCAGATTGCCAGAAACACAAACCCTTATGGGGCATATCCGCCGTGTTTTGGGGCGTGATGGCGAACTCGCCAGCCAAAAAGTTGTCATTAGCGCGGGTGGCACGCGCGAAGCCATAGACCCTGTGCGCTTCGTTAGCAATCGGTCTAGCGGAAAACAAGGTCATGCTCTGGCGCAATCGGCGGTGGATGCAGGTGCGCGAGAAGTGGTGCTGGTCACAACCGCCGACTTACCTATTCCAGTCGGTGTTCATGCGATTTATGTGGAATCGGCAGAAGATATGCTCCGCGCCATTTTGCGCCATAGTACCGATGCCGATTTGCTCATCATGGCGGCGGCTGTCGCCGATTTTAAGCCCCAATCCCGCGCCGAGCAAAAAATTAAGAAAGAATCCACCGATAAAAATCTCACACTCGAATTAGGGCGCACTGCCGATATTTTGGTAGAGGTCAAATCGCAACGGGAACAAACCGGTTATCCGCGTATGGTGATAGGATTTGCGGCAGAAAGCGAAAATGTGCTGTCTAATGCGCGGTCAAAACTCATCCGCAAAGGCTTGGATTTATTGGTTGCCAATGATATTACTGCCGATGATGCAGGATTCAGCGTAGATACCAATCGGGTCGTGATTTTGGATACAGAAGGTGGGATGGACGAATTAGACCTTGCCAGTAAATCTGTTATTAGTGAACGTATTATTGCGCGTGCGGCTTTAATGTTAGGGAGCGAATAACCCCAAAACCCCTAGAAAAAGGGGCATTATGGTAATGTTTGTTAAGGTTTTCTAATTGCCAAGACACAGAATTGTCATATAATGAGAACAGTTGAATGTGTAACATTGTTGCACTTTTCACAAGATTGCATACCTAACCAAAGGAGCTTTGTAATGAAAAAATTGATGATTTTATCTGTACTGGTTATGGCAATGATGGCAATGTTCATCCCAGCCACCAGCGCACAAGAAGGCGGGTGCTTTAACCTGCCCCAAGCAGATTGCGATTATATCAATGCCGCCGCCGCAAATACTGCCGCCGCGACCTCTTTCAACCAAAAATTTAGCCTCGGCTTTGATGTTTCTGGCTTAGAAGGTTTAGCCATGTTTGCCCCCGGCACCCCTGCATCTGTCAGCTTACAAGTTGCTGGTGAAGGTCCACTGGTTGTGGATACCGCCGATGAATTCCCAGTCAATATGAACCTGCCTATGAGCGTTACCGTTGACGGCACCCCCGCCGAAGTTGGTTTCTCGGTGGTAGATAGTGTCCTCTATTTGACATTTGATGGTCAAAGTGTTGGCATTCCCATCATCGAATTCCTCAATCAAGCTGGCTTTGGCGATATGCTCGGCGATGGCGCGATGACCGGTGGCATGGATTCTCTCGGTAGCTTGGGTGCAATGTTCCCCGTGGACAGTTTTATCAATTACACCCGCGAAGCCGATGTGGATTGGAACGGCATGTCTGTTTCTCCATTCGTCTTGACATTTGACCTCTCTGGTTTGTTGCAATCACCAGAAATGGGTTCAATGTTGGGCATGATTGGACCAATGTTGGGTGGTGGCGCAGAAGCCGACCCCACAACCACCATGTTGTTGCAAGCACTCCCCCAAATGATGGGCGGGCTTGACCTCAAATTAGATGTGACCCAATATGTCGGCACAGACAACTATATCCACAAATTGACCTTCAATTTCAATGGTACAGTTGACCTCGATGCCATTTTGGGCGCCGCAATGGGCGGTGGTGGTCAAAGCATGGGCTTAGGTGTTATCACCATTGCCATCGCATTTGATGTTGAATTGACCCAAATCAATGAAGCCCTCACTGTGACCACCCCAGAAGGTGCTGTCATGCTCACCCCAGAACAATTGCAAGGTATTTTTGGGCAAATGCCAGCTCTCCCCGGTATGCCCTGATTTTTAAGACCGCATTACTTTCAGACGGGCGTGGCGTTGGCTACGCCTGTTTTTATTCCGTAGGTGAATCGTATCTAGGTGAAAAGCCGTGTTTTAGACTATAATCCCAGACGTTTTGTAAAATGAATTGGGATAAATCGCTCATGACTGTAAATGATGATACCAAACCCCGTGTAATTGTCTCGAATTATTATGGCAGTGTGCCAACATCACCTTAAGAAGTAGAAGAAGAAATGATAGATGATGGTGGTGTGCACGGTCCGTGTTGCTTGATATGGAGCATAATGGGGATATTCATCCT
>CALDGT010000159.1 GCA_937942935.1 uncultured Chloroflexota bacterium
CCCCAATATTTTCAAAGAGATGGTCATAATTTTGATGTGATAATGCCAATTGTTCTTTTAGATGTTCTATCTGTGCTTCTAGTGAATCCATAATACCTACTGTCTTTTGTTGGTTTGTGATTACCAATTACGGATGATAGGCGGGCAGGGTAAAACTGAATACACTGCCTTTGCCCAACACACTTTCTACAGCCACATCACCGCCGAGCCTTTCGGCAATCCGTTTAACAATCGAAAGCCCAAGCCCGTGTCCATCTACACGCATATTCCGTAATTGCGTGAACTGACCGAATAAGCGCGATAATTCTTGTTGGGCAATCCCCGCACCATTATCACGCACCCAAAAGCGCACTTGCCCATTCTGTGCCAGTTCGCTACCCAATTGAATGTGAGGTGGCTTTCCGCCATATTTAATCGCATTGCTGATGTAATTCACCCACATTTCTTGTACCCAAGGGGCGTATCCAATCGCTAAATCCCATTTTTCTGGGGTGATGATGGTCGCCTGATTGCTGGTTATCATATAAGATAAACGCGATTTTGTATCTGCAATAATGCTATACATATCGAGTGGCGAATATTCAATCGCTTCTTGACGTTGTACGCTGGCAAACAACAACAATTCTTCGATGATGGTGATAGTCCTTTTGCCTTCTTTGAATAAAAAGTCGAAGCCATCTTTCAATTCTGTCTCGGACATATAGGGATATGTATCGCGCAGGAATTGTGCATAACTGGTGATGACCGATAGCGGATTTTTGAGGTCATGGGCGACTGTATGAGCAAAACTATCGAGGTCGTCTATTAATTGTTGGCGTTCTTCTTCCATTTGTTTGCGAATTTTGATATTGCGGACAAAATTTTGGATGACATCGCGGTCATTCATCACCACAATACGACTACTCACCTCGACAGGGATGAGTGACCCATCTTTATGCCGATAATGACATTCATAAACCCGTGTGCCACTGAACGATGATTCCCATGCCAATTGTTGGGTAGTTACATTGCTCATCATCACTTCAATATCATCCAATGATTTGCCAATCAATTCGGCAGGGGTATATCCAAAACGACGACACGCATGGTCATTTATGGTCAAAATCTGATAATTAGCAAGGTCTATGATGAACAATGAATCGCCAATATTTTCAAACAGGTTATTATAATTTTGGCGGGTTTGTGCTAATTCATGCCGAAGTTGCTCAATATCGCTTTTTAGTTTCCCGATTTCTTCTGATGTATCGGTCATATCGCCCTCGTTTCACCGATGCTCACTCCCCCAAAAACATATTGCTAAAAAATAGTTGATGCACACTGATTATTTTTTTATGATGCTACATTGAGTCATTATTTTATCACAAAACTGTCTAATAACGCCTTTGCCACCGCATAAATACCCATTTTCTATATCATCATTTTAACATAAAGCCAATGATACACTGTTGTGAATAACACCGATTTGTCTTGTGTTATAATCAACTATATCCCATGAAATCAGATGATAGGTGAACACGATGCACATCAAAAGAATTGAGATAACCAATATCCGCAACATCGAAAAATTAGTGTGGGAATTGCCCGATGGTCAAGATTTGGCGGGCTGGCATGTGCTAATTGGCGATAACGGGTCGGGTAAGACAACAATTCTAAGGGCGATTGCGTTGGGGCTGATTGGAATAGGACAAGATAGAGTGGAAGGGCTACCGCTATTTCATGATTCTTTTTTAAGACTTAGCGCGGATTTTGGTCAAATTGGTATCTGGCATGAAGATAATCAACTAGAATTAGCACGCACTCAGGGTCTTGATAAAGATGATTTTAATCGAGATTTCATGCGGACGATTCGGTTTAGTCGTGATATAAATGACTATAAAATAGTTCGGACTTTTGATTTTACACACCAATGGTTTAGAAATAATTATCCTTTTTCAGCCGCTTATGGTCCCTTTCGGCGTTTTACAGGAGGAGATTTATACTATAACCGTCTCTTTAACGCGAATACTCGTTTAGCGGCTCATTTATCCGTATTTGGTGAAGATGTAGCTTTGGTAGAAACAATTAAATGGCTACAACAACTCAAGTATAAACAACTAGAAAATAATGCGGATGCTAGAGATTTGCTTCAAGGAATTAAGAAGTTTATCAATCATGAAAGTTTTTTACCTTATGGTGTGCGTTTAGAAGATATAACGTCAGAAAATGTAATTTTTCGAGATGCAAATAAGGAATTTGTTGGGATTGAAAACTTAAGCGATGGCTATCGCTCAATTCTTGGAATGATACTTGAGGTGATACGCCAAATGTCCATTTTTTATCCCAACAAGTCTCTATTCAATGATGATTTTACCCAAGTCATCCCCCCTGGTGTTATACTCATAGATGAGGTAGATGCACATCTTCACCCCTCATGGCAACGCGAAATTGGCAGAAAACTCACGCAATTATTCCCCCATATCCAGTTCATCGTCACCACGCATAGCCCGTTGGTATGTCAAGCATCGGTGAAGGGGTCAATCTTCCGCCTGCCCACACCAGGGACAGGTGAAA
>CALDGT010000160.1 GCA_937942935.1 uncultured Chloroflexota bacterium
AACGGTTGATTTTGTCACCCCAAACATGCCTAAAAGATTGTGAATTAACCCGTTGGGGTCATCGAGCCATGTGATAGATTGATAATTGGGGATGAGCGATGTGAGGAGCATATTGACCAACCCGCCCCGTGTGAACATCCACATAAAAATAATCGAAATCACGACAGAGGATGTGATGGACGGAAAATAAAATGCAGTACGGAAGAATCCTCTCCCGCGCAACCATTTTTGATTGACGATGACCGCCAACAAGATGGCTAATACGGTTTGGAGAGGCACAACACCCAACACAAAATAGACGGTGTTTTTGACCGAGATGAAAAAATCGCGTTGTGCCACGCCCGATTGTAACAGTAGGGCGTTGTAATTGTTTAATCCGACCATGTTGAAATCTTGATTCAATCCGTCTGCGGTGCGGTCTGGATTGGTCACAGTGACCATATCGGCAAATTCGGTGGGGGGGATGGTGACTGTCCCACGCCCCAAATTGGTCGCCCGTCCTTGTGTGATGTCTTTGGCTTGAATGGGTATATCTACCGTAGCCCCGTTGCCTGCGGGCAAGGTCGCCGATTCGGTGGTGATAAATTCGATGCTCAAATTGCCGACAGTCGAAATAACCAAGCCATCATCGGGGGTGGTGGCGGGTTCTTGTGTGATATTGGTGATGCTCACGGCATATCCGCCCACATCATCGGCAATTGGGTTGGTCACTTGAAATGTGTTCCGCAAATTGCGCGGGACGACGGTTTGTAAATGGGTCAGTTCATCTAATAAAGAGGCTTGGTTTTGGTCATCTAAGGTGATATTGGTGGTGATGCTCTCGCCCGCCCCAATGGTGAAAACATCGCTCATGGTGAAGGTGACGACTTCGCGCTCGCTCACCCCACGGACCACTGTTTCGGCGGGGATGGTGATTTCTTGGTCGGTTTGGTTGGTGAATTGCACAATCCCTGTGGCGGGTTTTGCTTGTTGTCCTAATGGGGTGATGCCGTTCCAATCGGTGAGGCTGATGAACACAGCAAACCCAATCGGTATGATGAGAAACACGATAAAAATGAGCATGGCAGGCAACATAAACAGGTATCCTGCTAGGCTTTCTTGCACCCGTTTTTGAAATTGGCTTTGGGTACGTATGGTTGGGATGGGCGTTGCTCTCAGTTGAGTGGTCATCATTAGCCCCTTTGAATGGATAAATGATTTATTTTTTTGATATTGTATCGTTTTATGGCGGATATACGAGGTTTTACCCCGTATTTTAGTTTATGGAGGTAGGAGCTTGCCATGGCAAGCCCCTACCTTTTTATACTCGTTACGATAGGGCAGGATTAAAAAATTGATTTATTCACCAGCGCCCATGATTTCGAGTGCGACTGCTTCGGATTCTGCCAAGACATCGGCGGCGGTGATTTCACCAGCGAAAGCACGTTGCAAGGCGGCATTGAACGCATCTACATACGGACCAAAGCCAACGGGGAGTTTCCATGGATAGCTATAATCGCCACCAGCGATGAACGCATTCACATCGGCGGGGTCAAAGCCTTTGCCTTCGGCGCGTGGCACCCACACATCCACATAAGCATCGGCAACCGATGGACGGGTTGGCATGGGTCCAAAACTCACTTCGGTGGTCGCCAATTGACCTGCTTCGTTGGTCAAGAAATTGACTAATGCCCAGCTTTCTTCGAGATAATCATTATCAGCACCAACACCATAACAAACAGTGAATGCCATTGTCGCTTTGCCAACTGGACCCGCAGGCAATTCCACGACGCCCCAATTCAATTCTGGGTAATTTTCGAGCAAGAAATTGATTGTCCAATTGCCTTCCATCGCCATCGCCGCGACACCTTTACCGAAGGCTTCGCCACCCCAACCAGAATCTACAGCAGAGGGTGTTCCGCCAACGCCATTGGTGCTAAAGCTGACATAATAGTCGAGCGCGGCAAGGGCGGCTTCGTCATTCATGACATACTCGCCTGTGATTTCATCGAAAATCGCGCCACCCGCTTGATACAAGAAGGGCAACCAGCGTTCTAGGTTGGGGGGTGTTACCAAGCCAATCACACCCGCATCTGGGTCGGTGAGGGCTTCGGCGGCGGCATATAAATCTTCCCATGTCCAATCGGCAGTGGGATAGTCTAAGCCAGCGGCATCGAATAAATCTTTATTATATTGAAGCGCCATGGTGCTAAAATCTTTTGGTGGGCAATAGAGGGTGCCATTCTCGGTGAAAATATCGAGCAGGGCAGGGTAAAAGCCTTCTTGGTCTTCGATGAAATCTTCACCTACGGAGACAACATCGGCGGCGACCCAATCGGCGAGGTAAGAGCTATCAATATAAAAAACATTGGGATACTCGCCACTGGCAAACGCATTTTGCAATTGCACACGGTGGTCTGTCGAAATTTGCCAATCTACTTTAACACCAGTCTCTTCTGTGAATTGTGCCAAAAGTGCATTGAGCGTATCGGTTTCTTCTGTGCTAGATGACCAGCCCGCCAAAACGAGGGTAATTTCTTCTTCTTGGGCGAACACGCTACCTACGAGGGCAAAGACGAGCGCCATGAGGGTGAAAAGGGTGATAAGACGACGGTTCATTGTGTTGCTCCTTTCAAATGAATATCAATTTTTACATTTTTAAGCGTGTCTTGCTTGCCTAGTGACAAGTAAAACGATTTACTAA
>CALDGT010000161.1 GCA_937942935.1 uncultured Chloroflexota bacterium
ATTTTTTATTAACCAAGGCGCAGAAGTGATTGTTTTGGCATGTCATGCCGCCAGTGCCGCCGCTTTATATCCTTTGCGTGAAAATTACCCGCATATCCCATTTGTTGGTATAGAACCCGCCGTCAAGCCTGCTGTAAATGCTACCCAAAGTGGTGTGATTGGGGTTTTGACCACAAAAGCCACCGCCGATGGTGCGTTATATCGCAAAGTATTAACTCAATTTGCACAAGATGTTCGGGTGCTAACCCAAGTCGCGCCACGTTTGGTTGAATTGGTCGAAGCGGGTACATTTCATACTGAAGCGGGTAAAGAAATCATTGCCGATTACCTGAATCCGATGCTCGCAGAAGGCGCAGACCAATTGGTTTTAGCTTGCACCCATTTCCCATTTTTAGCAGATGAGCTTATCGAAATTTCGCAAGGGAAAATGACATTGGTCGACCCCGGTTTAGCCGTTGCAAAACAAGTTCAGCGTGTATTGCCAGCCGATTTTGTGCCTGCGGATGAACCCCATACTTATTTTACCAGTGGCGATGAAAATACCTTCAAAAATGCCCTTAAAACATTGATAGGGGTATCTGCACCTGTACAGATACCCCATATCTTCTCCTCATCCAAATAAATTATTCTTCAGATGATGTTGTTATTTCTGGGTTAAGCGGTTTCGTATCCGATTTGACCTTCGTCATTTCTGATGTTTGAATCGCTTTTTCTGCGCCTGCACCCGCGCCCTCAAAAGTTAAGACACGTTTTGTCCCTTCTTTGATGGTGACAGGGAGCAAGATATTGAAGGTGGAACCCGGGTAAGGTTCTACCATGCTATGACCTTCGCTCTCTGCCCAAATTTTGCCACCATGACCTTCGATGACACCGCGTGCAATAGTTAAGCCCAAACCCGGACCTGCGCCTAAGAATTTATATGCGCCTGTCGAATGAAGTGAGGGGTCATAAGCGCGGAAGAATTTTTTGAAAATCATCTCTAAATTCTTTTTATCCACCCCAACACCTGTATCGCGGATTTGAATGAGTACACGGTCTACATCATCTTCTGATGTGGCAGGCTGAAGCGATGCTGTGATGTCTATCCGCCCACTATCTGGGGTGAATTTGATGGCATTGACGATAACATTTCGGAAGGCTTGTACCAACCGTTGCAAATCGGCGGGTAGGGTGGGTAAACCTCGTAATCCTCGCGCCGATAAGGTGAGTTTGCGTTGTTTAATCGCATCTGTGAGGGGTTCTATTGCCATTTTGATGAGTGCTTCGGGTGATGTTTGTGTGAAGCGTAAATCCATCGCATCCACATCCAATTGGCTCACATCAAGCATTGCAGAGATAAGTTCTTCCATGCGCTCAGTCGCCTTACGCAAGTTACCAACCAATGTCACGGTTTGGTCTTGGTCAAGCATCCCTTGGTCATTGAGTGCATCAATAATATCGGTATACCCGCGAATTTGTGCCAGAGGGGTACGGAGTTCATGGCTGGCAATCGTCACAAAATCGGTCTTAACCGCATCCATACGCTCTAATTGCTCGTTGGTATTTTTGAGTGTGTTATTGAGTGAGCGCATACTTTTGTTGAGGTGTTGCAAATCTTCAACTAACCGCGCATTCCGTAATGCGA
Source organism: uncultured Chloroflexota bacterium (assembly GCA_937942935.1). Lineage (GTDB taxonomy): Bacteria > Chloroflexota > Anaerolineae > Aggregatilineales > Phototrophicaceae. The sequence continues at coordinate 1,625 of CALDGT010000161.1, forward strand.
TACCTGTTTGTTGGGCAAGGGTAGAGAGCAACACCAAATCAGATGGCATGAAAGCAGTATCGTTAATTTTCGGACCAAATCCCAAAATACCGATGAGGGTTTGGTCTAGGGTGACGGGTGCATAGGCACTCATTTGAATTTCGCGGAAAAACTGGCGCTCATATCCCGCAATTTTGCGATACTCTGGGGCAAATTCGATATCGAATTGTGTGATTGGTTGACGGTCTTTTGCCAATGTGAGGTATAACGGGCTATTGAGGGCGATTTTGCCTGTTTTTCGGTCATTTTGGCTGTTTGGTTGGCGTACTAATAAATCAATGGCATCTATGGTGGTATTGCTGAGTAAGATGAGGCAACACCCTCGTACACGGAGTAATTCGGTTAAGGTTGTTGTGGTAGAGGGGATGAGGGTTTCTAACTCGACCATCTCAGAGACCAATTGGCTATATTGGCGTGTGATTTGGGCATTATCTTGGCGGTTACGTGCGGTAACTTTTTCGATGATCCATTCTGCGACTTGGCGTAAGGGGATATAGAGCAAGGCAACTAATATCGCCAACGCACCCATTACAAACAATCCTTCTGAATTGGTTTGCAAACCTCCGCGTGCCGAAGTATATAATGCACCGAGTGTTAATATTGCCCCAATACTCACAGCCGTAAATAAGCGCAATCCGAACAACATCGCGGTGCGAATATCAAATAGGCGATGTTTGGTGAGGGCATAAATGGTTGAGATAATGCTGACAAGGCTAAATAGAATACTGAGAGCCGATAGATTTTCGCTTCCGCCACTAGCAGAAATGAGCGCGAAGAGCATTGGGGCAGATGCCATTACCCAAAATAACGCCCGATTTGCTACTTCTGGCAAGCGTGCCTTATAAAAGCGATAGAATGAGATAGTGGTCAAAATACTACTGAGGATGAGCGCCCCTAATAAGATTGCCCATAGGGTGAATGATGGTGTTGTAAATAAGGCATCAATCCATGTGATGGGGGGGATGAGGGGATTTGGGTCTACTAATCCAGCGATGATGATTGCTACCAGCCATACCGCGCCTAAAATGAGCCAGCGCCCTTGTGACGATTTTTGCGACGATTGATTGAGTGTGTCTTTGAGGATAATATCGCCAAAGGCAATAAATGCCACAGAGAACCCAATTGTGGCAAAAAACACACGGCTAAAGCGGTCTGCGAGGGTAAAATGGGTGGGGAGCAGATAAGTTCCTATTGCCACAACGCACAAGGCTGTAGTGATATATAAATTACGCGCTAATGCGCCTTCTAACTTAAAACGCACACGGGCAAATACCAACAGCCCAAGATGGACGCCAATGGCGAGGATGGTCAAAAGTGGTAGCATAGAACTCATCGAAAATGTCCTTTAGTATGTGCCAATGCACAACCTCTATTTTAGAATATAATATGTTCCCTTTTTAGACCCGACTTTGACAATTAAGCCTCTTTCGACCATATCTACCAAATCTAACCGCAGTGTTTCTGATGAGACACCTTCGCAAATGTTGCGATATTCGCGGTTGGTGATAGACCCGTTCTTTTTAATATAGTCCATCGCTAAATTTTGCCGATGATTCGATTCACGGTTTAGTTCAACCGATATATTTAATCGTGCTTGCTTGTCACGAGTATTATACAATGTCACCGCAAAACTATGGGGATGGGCATCAAAATCGGGCAGGGGATGACCTGCCTGTTTCATGACTTCCATCATGCGGTCAATACCTAACCCTAATTCTTCGATATATCCCCATTGAAATAACCCATTCACGAGGCGCGGATTACGGCTAAAATGCTCATCTTTGATATTTTCGATGGTGATGAAGGCGGGCAGGCTACCGGGCGAAATGACCTCTAAGCGGTCAGAATACATGCGAATTTCAATGCGCCGCCCCTTGAGCCGATAATCGCGGTGACATATCGCGTTCACGATGGCTTCACGCACCGCGAACTGTGGATATTCATACGTTTCTTCGCGTTCTAATCCCTTTACAACCGCGCTCACAGCCATTTCACTCCAAATGAGATTCCATGCACTTTCGATGAGGCGTGGCAAGGGTCCCGTGAGTTCTTCTCGGCGGATATATCCTGCCAAACCACTTTCCCCGCGCGGGTTTTTGCCTAAAAATTTGGCAAACACCACACTCGATTGGGGAATCCATTGCTGAGGATATTCACAAAAAAGCAAAATGCCACAGATGGTTGGTTTTCCTTCTGGATTTAGTGCGCCGATTTCTTTGAGCAAGTCATCTAAATTGCCAGTATGAGGGCGCTTGGTGCGTTCTGCCCGTTTTTCTAAATACGCATCCACCATCTTTTTGCTAAAATGCTCTTTTGTGACGTATGGGATGACTTCTGATTCATAATCACCACTCGACTTTGCGCTCACCAAACGCGCAATTTCTTCGCCTCCGAGTGGGCGATTTTTCGCGCCACTGCGGATGAGGACACGACCATCGGATAGGGCATGTAGTTCTGGGCTTCTGGGAATTTTGAGGGCATACAACTTTTGGTCGGGCGGGATTTCGCGGATGTCGTTCCCCCAATTGAGGGTGTCTAATTCTTCCCAAGTGCCGACTACCACCGCAGGGCTAAATAACTCTTCTGCTTCTTGTAAGGCTTTTGCAAGTCCTTCTGCATCTGCCTTTGTGGTGGAATAATCGCCGTTCTCTTGTAGCCCAATGACTAATGTGCCACCTTCACTATTTGAGAAGGCGACTATCGTCTCTGCAATTTGTTTTGCATCCATCTTTTCAATGAAAGCGACACGCGCTCCTTGCCCTTTGGTGATGAGGTCGGGATATATCATCGCAAAATCTTTAGGTTATGCCGATAATTCTTTACTATTTTAACATAATTCGACCAAATGCACATCAATTTGAACGCCGAGTTGTTAAGAAATAAATACCAAATAAAAACGCGAGGACTGTTGGGGGTACACAGACAGAGGCAACAATACGCGGAAAGTCACTCAAGCCTATCTCGCCTAAAATAGCCCACAATACGATAAACAGCCCAATTGCAAATATACCTAAAACTGCGCCTGCAATACCAATGCGCGAGATAGATTTTTTATCAATTAAATTAGGAGGTGGTGTATCACTCATCATTTAGCCTTTATATGACTCTGGATAAATGATGTTCATCTTAGCAAGTTTTAGACCTGTATCAAGCCTAAACTCATGGAGTTAACTAGCGAGTTGGTCTGATGCAATATGCTCTATAATGCGTTTGAGGTTACGTTTGTGCTGATGAATGGTCGCTCTGGTACGCGCTTCTAATTCTGCATCTGCTTGAATATGAAGATTCACATCTGTCGAGACAATCTTACGTAAGACAGGTTTCATCTCTTGTGTATCAAGTAGGCTAGATGGATGGATTGTTTCTATATGGATAGTGGGGGTGAGCAAACGCCGATACACTGATTGAAGGTGATAGATGCGAATACCTGTTACCAGAACAGTCATCATCATGATACCACCATAAAAAGTTGCTATACATATCACCAACAACGTTATATCTTGAGCCATAGTATTATCTGCTTAATCCCTTCAATTTTTATTGTAATAGAAGGGATAGCTTTAGCTCAATTTGAATGATGTACGAAGTCAGTTGGGATGTCGTTTGATGAGGGGGAAAAATCCCCTCATCAGTTATTTACAACAAGTAAGGTGATAGATTGGGGGGGTAAAGTGACGACATTATTTGTAACTGCGCTATCCCATGCGAGAGACACCGCATTATTATTGGCATCAAATAACCAATATTCACCACCCACAGATAAATCGAAATCGGCATTGGTCAAGTATAATGGGCGTGACAGCGTATTGCTGGTGAGGTTGGTGATGATAATGGTTAGTGCGCCATCTTCGCGTTGAGCGGCTGTTATAAGCACATCACGCGGGGTATCGGTATGCGATTGGAGCAGGACAGTCCCTAATTTTTGATACAGTTGATATACATAATAGGTTGGTCGTACTTCATAACGCGCCAAAATACCATGCCCACCCAATTGGTCACTGGTTTGCATATTGAAAAATGCCACTCTATCTACCTGATGATTGATAAGTTGGCTAAAAACACCACTCCACCAAATAGCATTATAATGAGAATCGGGTGTTGCTTCTCCGCCTGAGACAGAACTCCAATGCGAGTTTACTTCTGTGAACGCGATAGGCAAATCTTGCCCCGTCTCATCACGCACGACTTGGCGTAAATTGGTGATAATATCACCCCATGTTGCAACATCATTGTGCAAATCTTCGATGGTGGTTGGCGCATCCCCTTGTGGGAATGGATACCGATGCACCGCTACAATATCTATCATATCGCCATTGGCACGTAAAAATTCACGTAAAAACTCATGTGCTACGGCGATACCTTCATAACTATCCACACCCGTAAATTGAGAGGTGTCGGGACCAATAAACTTGATATTAGGGTCTATTGCAAGCATTGCTTCTGCAATAGCACGCCAATCACTGTTGTGTTGCTCGGTAGTGTAATCATCAAATAGATTAGGTTCATTACCAATGCTCCAATAGACCACACCATATTTTTTAGTGATATTGACATATTCCACCATAGCGGCGGCTTTTTCTGGTGTGCCACCTTCTAGGCGCACACTAATAGTTGGTTCTGCATTAATTTGTTTGCAGAGTGCGATGAATTGGTCTAATTGAAACTTTTGGATATCGGTTGTGTCGCCAACACGCCCACCCGGAAAACGCAGATAACGGATGCCAGAGGCTTCTGCGGCAGGGTACAAATCGAGTGGGATGACATTGAGCAACCCATAATTTGCGCCGTAAACGTTGGGGGATATATTACCCAGTGGGGCAGATATATCCACCCATAACACTGATTCCTCATCTGCGTAAATGGGGGCAATACAAATGGCACAAATTGTAAAGATGAGCGCAACCAGTCGTTTTAGCATACAAAAACTCCAACTTATTTCTCGACACCAGTAACCACGACACCGCGCATAAAGAAACGTTGCGCGACTAGGAACAAGAACACAGGAAAAACGAGACCAATTAACATTGAGCTTTGGATAAGATGGGGTTTAACATCATAGACATAGTTGAAACGTTGAATACCAACCGCAATTGGTTGTAATTCGGTTTTCCCAAGTAAGTAGATGAGTGGATTGAAGTAATCATTCCAAGCAAATACAAGATGGAAAATGGTGACAGCCATAATCACTGGTAAGGATTGAGGGATGATGACCGAAACCAAAATACGGAATGGACCAGCCCCATCAATCATCGCCGCTTCGTCTAATTCTTTGGGCAGGGTGAGGAAATATTGACGGAGCAAGAACACGTTATAAGCATTGGCAAAGAAATGTGGGACGATGAGCGGAAGCCAAGTACCTGTCCAACCAATGGCGGCAAAGAAGCCGAATGTTGGCACAAGTGTTACCTGACTAGGTAGGATGATGGTGCTAACTAATATCAAGAATAAGGCACGTTTGCGGGGTATTGGGAAACGCGCAAAGGCATAAGCAACCGAGATACACGAAAGAAGCGTCCCAATTACGCCCAAGATGGCGATAGCAAAGGTATTACGGAGCATAATGGGGAAGTTAACTTGCTTATTTTCCCATACTGAAGTGATATTTTCCCACAGATGGATTTCGAGTGTTTCTAGTTCTTTTAACTCGCGGTAGTTTCCTTCCCAAATGACGATTTCATTGGTTTGGGGGTCAATGAATTCATTTTGAGCAGTCGCACCACGTTTAAGTGATAACCCAGCGAGTGTGCGGGTTGTTCCATCTGCCAAAGGAACTTCATAGAGGGGTAATTCTTTGCCCTCATAGGTATAGGTGTCTTGGGTATAGGGTAAGACAACCCCACGCTTGACTTGTGGTTCATCTTTAGATGCGGTGACAATCGCATAAGCGAATGGTGTCAGGAATCCAATGAGGATGATACAAGCAAATAAAGTGACAGTGCTGTACATTGCCAATTTTTTGAGCTGAAGCCCATAAAATGGTGATGTATTGATATAACTTTCTGCGATAGATGTTTTGCTATAGGTGGTCATTAGGCTTGTTCTCCGCTTCCATAATATACCCAATACCGCGCAGTGGCGAATAAGAATAATGTGATTGCTAGTGCAATGACAAACATCAGCCATGCTAATGTTGAGCCATATCCCATATCTTGCTGGGCAAAAGCGTTTTTATAGAGATGGATATTGTAGAAAAGTGTGGCGTTATTTGGGTCGCCTGTACCTTCTTTGAGGATGTAGGGGACTTCAAAATAACGGAAAATACCAATCACCGAGATGATAAGGTTATAGAACACAACGGGCGAAATCATGGGGAAGGTGATGCGACGGAAAATTGTTAACCCATTTGCTCCATCTACACGAGCCGCTTCATACAACTCAGTAGGAACACCTTGCATACTGGCAAGCATGATGAGCATGGCGTTTCCGACACCCCATATCCCGATAATATTTAATGCTGGATAAATCAGGTTAATATCAAATAACCAATTGGGTTTTCCGAGTCCTAAATCGAATAAAATCCGATTGAGCCAACCTGTATCGGTATTCAAAACACCGCCCCAGATATAGGCAGAAGACACAACAGGCACGATGTATGGCATATAAAATAAGGTGCGGAAGATGGGTCTGCCGATGAGGTATTTTGAATTGAGCAATGCCGCTAACCCGATGGGGACGATAATTGAGAGAGGTAAGGCGATGAGGGCAAATTTGAGCGTTGATGAGAGTGCTGGACCGAGTAATGGGTCTACAAGCAATTTCTTATAATTTGCAAAATCATTAAACTTGATAGCATCAGGTTCAGTGAGTTTGAAATCCATAAAAGAAAATACAAGTGAGGCTAACATTGGCATAATAGTGAAGGCAAACAATCCGATAATCCAAGGCGACAAGAACACCCATCCCCAAAGTTGTTGACGGCGATACAATGAGAATGTTTTCTCTTTGACTTTCACTTGAGATGACGAACTAGACTTGGTAATGTCCATAATATATTCCTCGAATTGGGTGGTAGGTGTGAGTGATGAAGGGTAGGGTAGGTTGTCCTACCCTTCGTTATTTTGATACAGAAAATTAGGCTTCTGGTGTTACTTCGGCAGGTTCTTCTTTGAAGATGACATCTAAGTCGGCGACCAATTTTTCAAGTTCGGCGGCGATATCGAGGTCAGGTGTACCTTCAATAAGGCTTTGGAATGCGCCGATACGGTCTTTGGCTTTGAGGTAATTTGGCATTGCATATTCGTGGTTGGGGCTGTCGGCATAAGCCAAGCTGTCAATCGCAACTTGCCAATTTACGCCTTGGTCAAATCTTTCATCTAATGTAGCGAAGAAGGATTCGGTATCTTCTGCGCGGGCAGGCATACCACCATAGACGAGGAGCAATTCATCAGAGGCTTCACCCAAGAGGTAGGCTAAAACTTCAAACGAAGCCAATTGGAGTTCTAATGGCATATCAGCAGAAGTACGCATCAAACGGAAGCTATCGCCATGGAGTTTAGCAGTGGTCACACCATTGAAGGATGGCATCACAGCCAAGTCCCAGTCATTGGTATCGCCAACACAGCAGGTATACCACAGGTGGGTGTGTGCCATTGCAACACGACCAGATGAGAATGAGTTACCATTTGCCAACAAATCGCTACCAGCTTGGGAAGCATTGGGGATGAATTTGTCTACCCAGATACCATTGTAGTACCAGGTGAAGGCATCGGTCCATGCTTGTGGCAATACTGCACCACCATCTTCACCAACCAAAGAGGTAGCACCGAACATAGTAGAAATACCGCGTGGTTCGTTCCATTGTGAATTGAAACCCCATTGTTCGACTGTGGTGGCGTCAAATTCTGCCATTGTCGCATCGTTACCATTGGCATCTACGGTCATGTACATTGCCAATTCACGGAGGGTTTCCATATTCCATTCTTTTTCTTCGCCGTTCACATCAACATAAGGAACGCCATATTCTTGTGGGGGATATGGGGCGCCTGCTTCGTCGAACAAGCTCTTGCGGAAATAAATGAACGATGGGAAGGTGGCGAATGGCAAACCAATCAAGCCTTGTCCGGGATAGCGGAATGCTTCGACAGAGGCGGGGCTGAATTGGCTGATGTCATAACCAGATTCGGCGATAAGGGGTTCCAAATCGAGGTAATTGCCAGCGAATGCGTTAGAGCCATCGGCGCCGACTGGACCAACGATGTGGGGGGCTTGCCCTGTAGCAATGAGGGTGGCGAGGGTGTCATACGCGACGTTGTTATCAACAATTTGGATTTGCAATTCAATGCGGTCTTGCGAGGCATTGAAGGCTTCGACAACAGCATTTTGAGCTTCGATTTGTTCTGGTTGTCCACCAGCGCCCAAGCCAACATACCAAACAATAACGGTTTTATCTTGCGCCATAGCTGGAATGATGCCAATAGCCAGCATCAAAACGGTAAATACGACGAATAAACGTGCCATTTTCTTAGACATAGTACCTTTCCTCTCAATCAAGAGATAAGTAATCTGTTAACGGACTGACATTTTTTGATATTTAGCGGTATCATTTTATTTAGCAATTGAGCGTAGGTAGTCCTCCTTTTGCATGTTTAGAAACGCTGGGTGATAGAAGCACCGCATGTTTCACGGATAACTAAGTGGGTTGGTAACAGCACATGGCGGGCACCATCGCTGATTCCCTCAATTTGGTCGAGCAACAAGTGTGTTACCTGCGCTCCTTTGGTGTGGATGGGCTGATGAATAGTGGTGAGTTTATTACGTTCCGATGTGGGTAAATCGTCGAATCCAACGATTGCAATATCACCCGGAACGCGAACACCCAATTCATCTAATGCTTTCAAAGCCCCTAGTGCCATTTGATCATTGGCACAAAATACAGCGTCCACATGCGCTTTTAACAAGGTTTGCATCCCCATATACCCAGATTTACTCTCAAAGTTTCCTTCAATAACAAATTCTGAATGATATGGGATGCCCAGTTCTTTTAATGCTTGTTTATATCCCTCTAAACGGCGAATACCATCTATATTATTCAACGCCCCTGTGATATGACCGATTCTGCGTCGCCCTTGTTTATAAAGATGTTTGATGGCGACCATTGCCGCGCCATGATTATCTACATCTACATAATTGATATAACTCGCCCATTGGTTTGGATTTTCGACCATCGCCAACGGGATATCCATATCGAGCAAGCGCGGAATAAATGGGTTATCTTGTTGTGTGGATGCAAGCAATACGCCGTCCATGAGATGATTTTTAAGGATTCGCTCATAAAAACGTTCTTCATCGGTGCTAGATTCTTGAATCCACAACAACATTGCATAATTACGTTGATTTGCCGCTTGTGCGACACCGTTTAAGAGGGTAGGAAAGTAAAATTGGTCATCGAAAACAGTGGCTAAACTTTGTGGAATGACCACACCTATAATATTTGTGCGTCCAGTTGCCAAAATTCGCCCACGCAAATTAGGAGTATATCCCATTTTTTCTATCACATCTTGAACGTGTTGGCGGGTTTTTTCGCTGACATAGGCTTCATTATTAATGACCCGTGAGACAGTTGCCCTAGAAACACCAGCTTCTTTGGCGATGTCCTCTAAATTCAGGTCTTTTGCCTTATGATTCGCGTTTGGCTTTAACTTAGACATAAAAACTTTCTTCAATAACAAAATTTTACTTTTTTCTGAGAACGCTCTCTGAGAACGCTCTCAGACGGTATATTAACGCAATGTTAGAAGGTTGTCAAGGAATTGGTCTTGTGAATTTTAGGGGGAATGGGGAATTGATTTGAAAAAAACGTTTCCATTTGCAATTTTAGATGAGTCGAGCTGGGAGACCTGGATTCGAACCAAGATCAACAGAGTCAGAGTCTGCAGTTTTGCCCTTAAACTATCTCCCAATAAGATTTTTCTAGTGTATCAGAAAGTGAGAATTACGAGAAGATAAAATCTGTGGTGGCGCGAATTATCACGCCACCGTGTTGCTCACTTTAACAAGTCAATGGCAATTTGAATCCGCTTGAGAGATTCTGATTTTCCCAAAATTTCCATTGTCTCAAATGTTGGTGTTGAGATGCTTTGACCTGTCACTGCTACACGCAATACACCAAATACTTGGCTATTATTCAGCCCCAAATCGCTCACCAAAGTTGTGCCGATGTTCATGAGGGCAGGGGTGAGAAATTCTGGTTCTGCTATAGCCAAATAGTGTTTATGCGATGCTTCTAATAATTTCCGTGTGCCATCCTTGTCTAGCTTTTTGGGGATGAGCATCTCAACAGTTGGGGGTGTAAATGTTTCATGGAAAAAGAAACCAGCCATCGCTACCACATCCGTTAAAACTTTGAGGCGTGTTTGTACTAATGGGGTAATCTTGAGCAATCGGTCAACATTTACCTCTAATCCGGCTTCTTCTAATATTGGACGCAAGCGTTTTGCTAATTCATTTGCTGATAATTTCTCGCGCATATAAATGCCGTTAATCCAATCTAGTTTTTCGATAGGAAAGGCACTATTGGCTGGGTTAACTGCTCCAATGTCGAAACGTTCAATGGCTTCTTGAATATCAAAAATTTCGCGCTCATCGCCAAAATTCCACCCGATATTGCACAAGAAATTGACCACTGCTTCGGGCAAATAACCAGCATCCTTAAATTCTTTGGCGAGGACTAGCACTTTTTTGCCATCTTCGCTGAAACCAGAGTGGCGTTTGCTCAATTTGCCTTTTCCATTGGGATTGAGCAAAACGGGCAAATGGGCATATAACGGTTTTTCCCAACCAAAGGCTTCCCATAATAACAAATGAAGGGGTAGCGAGGGTAGCCATTCATTGGCGCGGGTGACATGACTAATTTCCATGAAATGGTCATCAATTACATGCGCGAGATGATAAGTGGGGTAGCCATCACTTTTGAGTAATACAGCATCTTGTATGGTGTGGTTATCAAAGATAACTTCTCCCCGAATCAAATCATGCCCAATCGTTTGACCTTCTAATGGCGCTTTTAGGCGAATAACATGCGGTTTGCCCTCTGCTAAATTTTTCTCGATTTCATCTTTCGATAAATTCCGACAAAAACGGTCATATCCCGGTGGCTCTTTGCGGGCTTCTTTTTCCTTATTCACTTGTTCAAGGCGTTCTGATGTGCAAAAACACCGATAGGCTTTGTCGTTATCCAAAAGCCATTGTGCCCATTTCTGATAGAGGGGCAACCGTTCTGATTGGATATAAGGACCATACCCGCCATCCTTGCCCGGTCCTTCATCATAATCTATTCCAAGCCAAGAGAGCGCATCGGTAATGAGGTCAATAGACCCCTCTACAAAGCGTTTTTGGTCGGTATCTTCAATACGCAAAACAAACTTCCCACCATGATGACGGGCAAGTAGCCAGCTAAAAAGGGCAGAGCGCACCCCTCCAATATGAAGGGGCCCCGTTGGACTGGGTGCGAAACGTGTCCGCACAATTTTTTCGGTCAAAATGATACTCCTGTGTGATAAAAATGGTTATGCAAAACGCCGACGACGGACAACAACACTTTCGACCAGCCCAATTCCGATAAGGATGGACATCAGTGATGTCCCGCCAGAACTAACAAGTGGCAAAGTGAGACCTGTTACAGGCAAAATACCGACATTCATACCAATCGCAGTAACGCATTGGAAGAAAATTGTGGCGGCGATGCCATAACAAATCATACTCCCTAGCGGGTCGGCGGCGAGGCGTGCGGCGCGTAAAATGCGCCAGATGACAATGCCTAGGATAAAAATAACGATTGAACCACCGACTAATCCAAACTCTTCTGCAATGACACAAAAGATAAAGTCGGTGTGGCGTACCCGCAAAAAGCGATACTGTGTTTGTGTGCCATTGCCATAACCTTTGCCAAATAATCCACCAGAGCCAATGGCAATGGCGGCTTGACGTATATTATACCGCGAACCGAAGCGTTCTTCACCTGTGTCTGGTGTGATGAAATTGGTGATTCGCTCTCGCTGATATTCTGCCATATTTGCCCATAAGATGGGAAATCCCATAACAGCGATGAGCAAACCCATCGCTATATGTTTGAGTCGTAAGCCAGCCGCCCAAACAAGGGTGAACCATAACACGGCAAAGACAATCACTGTCCCCAAATCTGGCTGGACAAAAATAAGCCCAATTGGGACTGCCACATGAATGAGTGAGCCGATGACTGTTTTTATATCATCCATTTTATGATACCGACTGGCGAGGTGATACCCGAGTGTGATGATAATCAGCAATTTTGCGATTTCGGCAGGTTGGATGAGTACCCCAACATTAAGCCAACTTTTTGCACCACCATCACCTTCTTGACCAAATACCAACACAATAGCGAGGATACCAACCATAAACAAGTATAGCCATTGGTGAATACTCCCTAATAGGCGGTAGTCCAACATCGTCATGAGCAACAATAGAATTGTGCCAATGATGGCGAATTGAATTTGGCTAGGGACACGACTGACTAAATCTGGGTCTACTGCGCCATTGGTGGCACTACGAATCATGATGATGCCAAAAATGACCAATACTAATGTAGAGAAAAGCAACACATAATCAAATTGTCGCCAAATATTCACTGTACGCATAACAATCCATCACATCCCAATACAACATAACATAGCCATATTATAGTTTATCGCCCTCTGATGTGAAGGGGTTATGCTTGTTGCGTTAGGGAGTCGTTGGGTTATCTGATGCTTTTATCTGATTTTTGGGGTCATCTTCTTCATCTGCTTTATCTATTCCTTCGATACTTTGAAGGAATGGTATTTCTGCGATGATGAGGTTATGATGTCGGTCTCCGCGTTGTGTGAGTGCTATCTCAACACTGTCTGTGGCAATGGCAACATACTTAGAGATAACCGCCAAAATTTCTGCTTTCATCTCTTCTAGCTTTTCTGGACTCATATTAATTCTGTCATGCACTAAAATAAGTTGTAGCCGTTCTTTGGCTTTTTGGGCGCTAGATTGGTCTTTGTTGCGCCCACGCATTCTATCAAATAATCCAGACATAGCCGTTAACCTTTCGGCTCTCGTGGAGATTGCCCACCGGTCAAAATTTTATTCAGGCGTTGGAATAACCCTCCCGACGATTCGAGGGACATAAATGGCACATCTTCGCCCGTTAATCTGCGCGAAATATTCATATAGGCTTTTCCTGCCCGCGAATTTTCGTTTAAGACAACTGGTACACCTGTATTAGATGCGGGGATGACTAATTCGTCTTCGGGGATGATACCAACAATTTGGATGCCCAACACATCATTTACATCTGCCACAGACATCATTTCACCCCGCCGAATCATATCAATTCTGACGCGATTTAAGATTAATTGAACTGGGATTTTTGTCCCAGCAGGGCGGGGTGTATTGCTATCATTTAATTGCTTAATGCTGGCTTCGACCAACCCAATAACCCTATCGGCATCACGCACAGCCGATACTTCAGCATTGGTTACAACGACCACTTTATCGGCGGCGGCGATGGCATTCCGAAAGCCTCGCTCAATCCCTGCGGGTGAATCAATGATGATAAAATCGAATTCATCGCGCAATGTATTGGTGATTTGAATCATATTGGCGGGGCTAACAGCCGTTTTATCACGTTTTTGGGCGGCTGGGATGAGGTATAAATCTGGAAATTGTTTATGCTTAATCATCGCTTGGCGCAATTTACAATTACCCTCAACAATATCTACCAAGTCATACACAACACGACTTTCTAAGCCGAGAATAATATCCAGATTGCGTAAGCCAATATCGGTATCAATGACCACAACTTTTTTGCCCAATTTGGCGAGACCTAATCCTAAATTGGCGGTTGTTGTGGTTTTGCCAACCCCCCCTTTGCCAGAGGTGATGGTAATCACTGTTGCCCCCATAAAAATTTTCCCTTTCTAACGGCGCTAACCGTTCCAACTTTCGACTGTGATTTGATGATTGCGGATGAACGCCATTTCTGGTTTGACCTTACGACGCTTATCTGGCGGGGATGTGACGATGTATCCCGCTATTCGTAACTGATTGGGTTGCAAATCTAATGCACAGACAATAGCACTTTCATCACCATGTGCGCCAGCATGAACATTTCCCCGAATTTTCCCCCAGACAAAAATATCGCCACCTGCCACAATTTCTGCACGCGGATTAACATCTCCATAAATGACCACATGACCAGCACTATAAATTGAGCGCCCTGCCCGAATGGTATTACGGATAAGAATCCCCCCAGTACCATCTTCTGGGGCAGGGGTTGGCGCAGATTCTTCTGCATTTTCATCTATTAAGGTTTGCACCCGTAGGTCAAGCGCATCTGCGGCATCTATGGTTGTTTTACTGGCACTCACGATAAGCCCGATAGATAAACCGCGTCGCTCTAATAATGCTTTTAACCCACTCAATTCATGTTTAGGGACTGGACGTTCTCCGAGTTCAATAATTAAATTTGCGCCTGTAAAAAAAGCACTTTTTTCATCTATTCGATGAGCTAATTCACCTGTGATGGTGAGCCATTCATCAGTGGGGCTAAGGGCAATAACGACACCATCTTTGCCACCTTTAATTGTAACAATTTCTTCACGCATAACATCCACTCATTTGGTTACAATAATTTACTTATAAGCATATCGTTTTTTTGAAGATGTGCTATCTTTTAGGACAAATTGCTCACTAATTGAATGAATAAATAAGTAGGCAATGATAAAAATAACACCCCTGTGATGATTTGAATGTGATTGGTGGTGAATCGCTTTAGCTTGAATAACCACTCACCAAAAGAATACACGGCATATGCCAGCCAAATCATTTGAATGATGAATAGGGGCATAATTAATACTGTGCGGTCAGACCCAAAATAGACTAAACCGAATAAGACATGGGTTGCATACGCGACCATCAATACGACACCTAATACAGGATACCAACGTGCCATTCGCGCTAACCCAAGAATACTGAAAATTGCTCCAATGATAGTAAACTGGTCTATGCTTGTGCCGATAATATCTAGCCACCGTAACCCTTCACGCCATCCATCGGCGATGAGGTAAGGGGCTGTTAACCCTGATTGATGAGCTACTAATGCCGATGTTAGCCATAACTCGTTATTGATATAGGTGGTTATAATGCCATATAAACCAACACCTAATAAGATGAGGATAATTCCCCAATACCAAATGGGAATTTGGGTTTGCGATAACCATAATCCGAGTGCAACCGCAGGTAATATCAGTACAAATAAAGGGTCATTGATAATGCCAATTCCCAAGATGAGCAAAATACCCATATATTGTTGTGGCATGATAGGTGTTGGCGGGGGGTCATTTGGACGTGGGTTACTTTTGAAAAGTGCATCCATCAGTAAAAAGATGAGCCAAGCGGTCATAAGGGATGTGAGGCGCAGACTGCGGGGCGTGCCGATTTGACTCCAAAAGATGAAGGCAAAAACCACGGCACCAATCCCTAATGCTAAATAGGGGCGTTTTAGGAATTGAATTACAACGAGACTCATTACCCCCGCAATGCCCATTGCCAAGACGATGGTTGCAGGAACAAAACTGGTTGCTCCGCCTGTTTGCGACCAAAATGCGGGAGAAAGTGCGAGCGAGATTCCCCCCAAACAAGCAAGAATTGCCCCAAATCGGCGGATAGTGAGACTTACGCCTACGATGACTAATGCCAAACCACTGGCGCGGACGAGTGGGGTTTGACCTATTGTGATGAAGATAAGCCAAATAATTCCGCCTGCGATGAGTGCAGGCAACCAATAGATGATGAGTTCTCGTGAGGGCAAAATAGACCGTTGCACGTCAATTAAACCTTTCAGGGTGGGGTGAGTGCTGATTGATTAGGGAGAAGATTTTCGCGTTCATTTTTGAGCCGATAGTAGGCTTCAATGGTTTTGACCGCTACAGGTAAGGCATTTGATGAGCCTTCAATCCCGTTATAGATGAATGCGACGACTAAGATTTCTGGATTTTCGTAGGGTGCATATGCTGTGAACCAAGCATGGGCGGGCCAAGCACCTTGTTTACATAAACCCAAAGGTCCTGCAATGTCATCACAATACTCGGCTGTGCCTGTTTTGCCTGCGACCTCGACATAGGGTAAATTTGCGCCTTTTGCCGTTCCAAATTCTCGTATGACTGCCTCTCGCATCCCAGAACGCACAATTTCTAGGTTTTCTGTGCTGAGGAATGCGGGGGCAAATTGACTATCCCAACGCGATGGGTCACATATTTGACCATTGAAATTGTAATTGAGTGGGATATGAATTCGATATTCACGCATGTCTACAACATCAAGACTCGGATTAACATCTACTTGCCCCACATAATTTTCTGGGTCGCATCGGAGTGGGTTATAGAAAGGGCTATCGAATTCACAAACGCAGGCAAGGCTATTTTCGCCTTGCATAATCATATCTTCTAATTGGAGCAAATAAATTGAACCATCTGGATTGGCATAATCTAAATTGACTGTCCGCAGAATTTTTGGCTCAAACGGGACCGTAATATTTCGCTCGGCATCCAAAAAATCACGGATGATGGTCGGTTGATAGAGGACACCATCGTTAACAAGTGTTGCTACCGACATCATGAGCTGAAGTGGTGTGATATTGACATAACCTTGTCCAAACGAAGCATTGTAAGTATCACCTGTAGACCAATTTTCGCCGCGTGTAATCCGTTTCCATGTGGGGTCGGGCATCCTACCAGCTAATTCACCGGGAAGCTCTAGCCCCAATTCTGACCCAATGCCGACAGCTGTTGCATAGCGCACGAGGTTATTAATCCCAAGCCCGCCACGGCGCAGTAAGGCTTCTGATACGGCGGGATAATTGCCTCCACCGACTTGGTAGAAATACACATTACAACTATATGCAATGGCGTCTACGACATTTACAAACGCATGTCCGCCCTGATTTCTTGCCCAGCACACAAAACGTTGATCTTGTGCGCGGTCATTTGGGGCGTAGTAATTTTGGACGAGTAAGTCCCCGCCATCGAATAACCCTGTACCAGCATCAATGACATCTTCTTGTAGGACAGCGGCGGCAGTGAGCAATTTCCAAGCGGATCCCGGTGGGTATAGCGACCCAATGGCTTGATTGAGCAACGGGTTACGATTGCGCTCTAGTAATTCTAGATAATATTCAACATCAATGTTGCGGGCGAACCGTGAATTATCGTAATTGGGATAACTGACGATTGCCAAAATTTCGCCTGTGTTGGGGTCTAGTACCATCACAACACCTGCTTCAGTCACAATTCGACCTTCTTTTTCGTTGATAGTCGCTATTTGGTCAATGAGGGCTTGTTGGGCGGCTCGTTGCAATTCAACATCAATTGTTAGCCTGACATTTTGCCCCGCAATAGGTTCTACACGCTCTACAACCGCTTGTTCTTGTCCTGCAACATCTACCTCACGGACAATACGCCCGCGTTGACCAGCGAGGAGCGTTTCTAAAAAGCGTTCTAAGCCATCATAACCGATACGATCGAAAGCAGGGTCATATCCTTGCTCAATAAGGGCTAATTGTTGCTCTGGGGGAATTGGTCCCATGTAACCAATAATATGTGCAGTAGAATCGGATGTTGGATATTGACGCACCGCACCTTCCAACACATCTACACCGGGCAATTCGTAATTATCTTCCATGATTTGGAGCGCGACTTCTAACGGCACATCTTGAGCAATGTTAACCGGACGAAATGGTGCGATACCCGCCCCAACTTCTACCAATTCTTCAATACTCCGCACATTGCGTCCACTGGCATCAGCAATAGCGCGGGTGGGTGGTACACCTGTGAGGGCTGATAATTTGGTATAAATTTCAAGTTCTGCTTCTCGGTCGGTTGGCAAATTTGCAGGGGTAATCCGCACTACATAAGCAGGCACATTACGCGCAAGTGTTTGATTATACCTATCAAAAATGACGCCTCTATCAGCCGCAAGAGGTTGTGTATTGAACCGATTATCATCGGCGGCGATTTGTGCATTTGCGCCATCAATAATTTGCATTTGATACATTCTTAGGGCAAAGATGAGGAATGTTGCTACCATCACCGCTTGGAATATGGTCAATCGCCATCCCTGAAATGGCATGAGTCTGTTTTTCACTAACTTTTTTACCTCAAGACTATTTGGTCGGTTTACTGCTTATCTCTGGGACAACACGGCGTTGAATTCGCCGAATTATCCAATAGATAGGCAAGACGAACACTAAATTATAGAAGATGGTCGGCGCAACCACATAGCCCAAACTTAACCCCCAATCCACCGAATACCCTGTGATGGTTAGGATAATCATGATGCTAATTTGCTGAAAAAATGACCCTATCAACACCGAGCCGATGAGCAAAACAAATCCAATTCGATAAACTTGTCCACCAATACCACTAATGATGAATACTGTGATAACGATTCCTAATGTGGATGTTCCAAGTGGGGCATACGACAACAAATCGAGTGAAATGCCACCTACAAATGCCCATAATACACTGCTATCGAGGGTTGCATTGATAGACCAAGATAAGACGATAAGGTAAACTAAATCTGGACTGCCACCTAATAATCGGATTTGTGGCATGAAGGTGGCTTGTAAAACAGCCGCAATGATGAGGATTGGAAAACTTAGAAAATTGCCCATAGCTGATTATTAAGGCGTTGGTGTTGCGTTATCGAACACAGAAATATCAATTGGTACAAAGTTGGTCACGACCAGCACAAACTCTAGGGTATCAAAACTAACCAAACTGCGGACTTCTGCCTCTTGATTCAATTCAAATTCAAATTGACGCACACTGGTGACTTGCCCAATGACAATATCAGGCGGGAAATTGCCACCTAAGCCTGATGTAAGGACGACATCACCCACTTCTACAGAGGCTTCAAGTGGTATAAGACCCATACGTAAATTCCCAGTAAGCCGACCTTGAACAATCCCTTGTGCGCGAGATGTTTGTAATCGTGCGCTCACACTACTGCTAGGGTCTGTGATGAGTAATACCCGCGCCGCTAATGCAGTTACATCAATAATCCGTCCGACTAATCCTTGTTTGGTGACGACTGGCATCCCAACTGCCACCCCATCGCGTGCGCCTTTATTGATGATAATTGTGCGGATGAGGCTATTTTGGTCATAACCGATCACTTCGGCGGTGAGGGTTTCTTGATTATCTGTTGCAGAGACATAATCGAGCAATTCTGCTAATCGGGCGGCATCGCTGGCAATTTCGCGCAACTCTACTAATTCTGCCTGAGACCGCGCCAATGCTTCTTCTAATTCTGCATTACGCTCTCTGAGAGTCTGATTATCACTAAAATTGCTGAATATATCGTTGATACTTCGCGCCGCTTGGTTAAAAAAGGTGCTAATAAATTGGAGTGGCGTGCTAAGGATATTTTCTACACCGCCCAATCTGCCACTGATGCTACCGAAAAGCAAAATAACACACACCAGTAGGCTGATGAGGAAGAATAAAACTCGATTAGAACGCCAACCACGTCTCACAATAGCATCCTACTCATTAATGCCATGTGCTACCACGTTCAATGCCAACCAACAAACGACGCAGATTGTTGTAATCCTCCAAAATACGG
>CALDGT010000162.1 GCA_937942935.1 uncultured Chloroflexota bacterium
GATTGCTTATACCCAAGATTATGCCGACCATTCCTATTATCTGCGACCCTTTTTAGATAAAGTACAGGTGATTCATCCGCCTATTACCATGCCCACGCCAAATCCTGAGAACGTGAAAAAATTGCGTGCCGAATGGTCAAAAGATGGCGCCCCGATTATTGGATATGCGGGACGGTTTGTGCAAGAAAAACGCCCCGATTTGCTCATTCAATCGTTAGAGGTGATTAATCAGAAATATCCTAATGCGCGGATAGTATTTGCGGGTGAGTATGATATTCCGTATGAAAATACATGGCAACACTATCAACATATTGTCCAAAAATATCGTGACCAATTGCTATTTTTAGGGTTGCACAAAGATATGCAATTCATGGCAGATTTCTTTAGTGCCTGCGATGTGTTGGCGCTCACCAGTGATAGCGAATGTTTTGCGCTGGTGCAAGTAGAGGCGATGCTCTCTGGTACACCTGTCGTCATGACCGATACACCCGGTGGGCGTGTGCCTGTGATGAAAACAGGCATGGGAGCATTAACCCCTGTTGGGGATGCCCAAAAAATTGGCGAAACCATTTTGCGTGTTTTGGATAACCGCGCCGATTTTGTGCGCTCTCGTGAGGAAGTTGAGATGGTGTTTTCATTTGAAGAAACTGTGGCACAATATGAGGCGGTATTTCAGGAGTATGCCAAGTGATTGACCAAGCAACCATTGAATATATGACTCGCAACGAAGCAGATATGGCGTTCAAACGGCGTGTTCAGACCATTTTTGAATGGGTGAACCCGCAAGATGATGACCTGATTTTGGATATGCCCTGCGGACGCGGATTTTATTTGAATATGTTCCGCTATGTGAGCAAATGCCGTTTAGTGGGTGGTGATTTGGATTGGGATGTATTGGTTAAGGCGCAACAAAATTTAGCCGATTTACCCGATATTACCCTCAATCATGCCAGCATTTATGCGTTGCCATATCCAGATAATACATTTAATGCGGTTATCCTCTCTGAAGTATTAGAACACCTTGATGATGATGTAGCGGGATTGCGTGAAGCCTATCGTGTTCTTAAACCGGGTGGGGTGGTGGTGATTACTGTCCCTAATGCCGATTATCCGTTTTTATGGGACCCGATTAATCGCACCCTTCAACATCTTTTTAAGACACATATCCGCAAAGGGATATTAGCGGGGATTTGGGCGAATCATGTCCGTTTGTATACCCGCGAAGAATTGCACCAAAATACGGCTTGTGCAGGATTCGATATCGAAGAAGAACGTTCCTTCACGCATTATAGCTTTCCATTTATTCATAATTTGGTGTATGGCATTGGCAAACCGTTGTTAGAAGCGGGAGCATTGCCGAGCAATATGGCAAAAGTTGCGAATCGCGCCAAGTTTGGCGAGGAAGATGAATCGGGCGCAAAATGGAATCCGATTAAAATTGGGTTGTCGTTATTTAATTATTTTGACCGTCATAATGCAATGAATGAACCACCGAATAAAGCGACTGTGAATTTGTGTATCAAAGGGCGCAAACCCCATGCCACACGATGAATTTGATGATTTTGCAGATATAGAAGAAACAAGCCTGCCATCTACCCCTAAGCCATCGGATGAGACGATACCGTCACCCGATACTTTGGCGCAATTGCCACATAAACGGCGTTTGGAAGATTTGACATTGGCAGAATTATTTGGGCAATTCATCCGTGCGCCGTTTAAGACATGGCGTGCGGTTAATGAAATTGCTTCGCAACCCATACGGACAGATAAACCCGATGCGCCATTAGAATCGCCATCTTTAGATGCGATTTTGGATGAGATAGATATTGAAACAACAACCCGCCTATCGGTAGAAATGCCAACAGACCATGCCCCACAAGCCGATGATGATGAATTAACCCCCGAAAAACGCGCCTCATTCCGAGAAGCACGTCGCCAATTCATCAAGTTAGGCTTATATATCATTGCATTTGGGTTTGGTGTGTGGGGTAGTCTTATCCTTGTGAGTGCAGAAATCCGTTATGAATCGGGTCAACTGGATAAAGGCGCTCCATTTTTAATTCTAGGATTTGTGTTTTGGTTAATCGCAGAATTTTCTGATGGTCAATTTAAGCCATTGGAGCGATTCAAAAAGTATGATGTCCCCAACGATGATACCAACCCTAACTTAGAACGATTAGAAGAAACTGCTAATCCGTTTGCCAACTCATGGACGATTCACCCCATCCGCATTTTTGCGGGCATTGGGGCAATATTTTTCAGTGGTGTGGCATGGGTGGGAAATCCGCAGAATCAATTTTCTGGGGTCGGTTTTTGGGGGTGGTTAGTCGCTGTTTTGTGTGTGGTTGTCCTTTTTGCTCCCAAATCTTGGACACCAAATAAACTGATTGCAGGTGGGGGAATATGGCTCAAAAATATTCGATGGTTTAGTCCATCTGTCCTCATCATGTTTGTCATCCTGATTATCGGCATTGCTTTTCGTGTATATGACTTAAATCGTGTCCCGCCCGAAATGACCAGTGACCATATCGAAAAATTACTGAATGTGAATCAAATTTTGAATGGGGATAGGTCTATATTTTTCACCAACAACGGCGGACGCGAATCCTTACACATGTACCTGCTCGCTTTAGTAGCCCAGTTCACGGGGATGGAATTGGGTTTTACCTTGCTCAAAGTGACCGCCATTATCGAGTCTATCATCACATTGCCGTTTTTATGGTGGCTTGGACGTGAAATTATCGGCGAAAAAGACCGCAAACTGGGTAATGCTCTCGGTCTTAGCCTGATGGCATTGGTGGCGGTCAGTTATTGGCATTTAGCTGTCACACGGTTGGCATTGCGGATTATCCTCACCCCGTTGGTCGCCACACTGCTTCTCGGATTGATTATTCGCGCCTTACGGTATAATCGGCGTGGTGATTTTATCATGGCGGGATTGGTGCTAGGATTTGGTTTATATACCTACCAAGCGGTGCGGATGATGCCTGTATTCATCGTCTTGGCGGTGGGGTGGGCGATATGGTGCAGATTGCGCCAACGTGGACAAT
>CALDGT010000163.1 GCA_937942935.1 uncultured Chloroflexota bacterium
AATTTAGATTTGACGTTATATGCTATTTTGGTGGTAGATGGCGATGGCAACACGCTATTTGCCAACGATGACCACCTTGCCGCGCCCCTCATCCCCCAAGATGTGAGCGAGAATCCCGTTTCATATTTGCTTCAGGATGAAAATAATGTGACCAGCGTGCATATCGCATGGGAGATGAAAATTGTCAGTGTGACGGGCAATGTGTTGGGCGCAATCCGTGTGAGTCGGCATTTGGATGAGCCATTTTTGAATTTGGTCATCGGTGAGCAACGGCGTGTGTTGGTGGGCGTGGTGTATGATGGTGTGTTTTCATCGCGCAGTGAGGCATTTCCGAATATCGCGCTAGATACACAAGCCCTCAATGCCAATAATACCACCCTCACCGAGACCCTCAATGCAGAGAATATCCCCTACAAAGGCGCGTATTTGCCACAATCGTTATATGGCACAAAAACACCTGTCACCCTCGTTGTGATGACCGAGTTATCCGAATTATATGGGTTTCAAAATCGGATGCTCATCAACACCATCGGCATTTTTGCGCTCATCATCGCCGTCACAACCTTAGCCATGTATGCGGTGTTGTATCGGATTGTGGTGAACCCGGTTAGCCGTTTGCGGAGTATCGCCCTAGAGATGACAGGCGGGCAATATGACCGACGCATCCCTGTGACCAATCACGATGAATTGGGCGAGTTGGCGCTCACATTTAATGCGATGGCGACTGCCGTACAACAACGAGAGGCGGGGCTTCAGGAGGCATTATTACGCGCAGAACGGTCTGACCAAGTGAAATCGGCATTTTTGGCGAGTATGTCGCATGAACTCCGTACACCCCTCAACGCGGTCATCAATTTCACCAAATTTGTGGCGAAAGGCGACTTGGGTCCTGTCAATGCAGACCAAAAAGAGACGCTCGAAGAAGTGGTGAATAGCGCCAAGCATTTGCTGAACCTGATTAATGATGTGTTGGATATGTCCAAAATCGAATCGGGGTCGCTGAATTTGTTTGTGGTGGATGATGTGGATGTAAAGGCGATTGTGAATCAGGCGGTGACGACGGGCAAAGCCTTATTAGAGAATAAACCCGTAGAGATACAGGTGCAAATGGCAGATGATTTGCCCCTCATTCGCGGAGACCGCCATCGCCTGACCCAAGTTTTGTTGAATATCATGTCGAATGCGTGTAAATTTACCGAGCGCGGGCATATTTCGATTGTTGCCAAACGCACCACCGATGATGTGATTATCGCTATCAAAGACACAGGACCGGGTATCGCCCAAGAAGACCTTCACGCCGTGTTTGAAGCCTTTAAGCAAACCACAACCGGCTTACGGAAGGGGGGCGGGACAGGCTTGGGGATGCCCATCACCAAAAGCCTCATCGAAGCACATGGGGGCAACATTGTCTTAGAGAGCAAACTGGATGAAGGCACAACCTTCACCGTCACCTTACCCATTCAATCTCACATTCTAATCCCAACCCATGTTGGCAAAGGAGCAAAATCATGACCCAACCGATTATTTTATACGTAGAAGACGATTCGCGGAATCGGCGTGTGATGGAAATGTTATTGGTCAAATCTATGAAACTCTCGCATGTGACCATTTTTGAAGATAGCACCAATTTTTTGGCGCGGGCAGAGGCATTAGACCCTGTTCCGAATATCATCTTTTTGGATATTCATGTTGAACCCCTCGATGGATTTCACATGCTCGACTTGTTGCGCGGGTCTGCCCGATTTGCAAATACGATGATTGTCGCGCTGACAGCGAGTGTGATGAACGAAGAAGTAGACCAATTGCGGACAGCCGGTTTTAATGGGTGTTTGGCAAAACCGATAGATAGCGATACCTTCCCAGACTTGCTCACGCGAATCATGAACCGCGAAGAAGTTTGGCACATTATGTCGAATTAAGAGGGATGAATCATGAGCAACAAACTAGCTGGCAAACGCATTTTTATCACAGAAGATGATTCGATGAATCGGGTTGTGTATACGATGGTATTAAAAGTATCGGGCGCGATTATCGAATTTGACCGCACAGGCAGAGACACCCTCTCGCGCCTCAAAGATTTTAACCCCGACCTCATCATTTTAGACCTGATGTTGCGCGGGGATAGCGGATTTATTTTGTTTGAAGATATTCGGCGCATGGCAGGTTTCGATAAAGTGCCGATTGTGGCAATTTCGGCATCAGACCCATCGCTCGCCATGCAAAAATGTCGCAATGTTGGGTTTAATGGGTTCATCTCTAAGCCAATCGAAGAAGAATTGCTCGTAGACCAATTGCTACACCTCATCGAAGGTGGTGAAGTGTGGTATTCGGGCGGGAGTTACGATTATTTATTGTCGCATAAACCATAAGAGGGGATGTGTATGAGAGGCTCGCAAGCACTAATTATTGATGATAATGTCCAAAATGTCTCGATTTTATCGCATTTATTATCGAATGAAGGGGTCAATAGCATTCTCGTCACCAACCCGTCTAAATTGGATGCGATGCTCAACCAAGCGGGTGATGTGTGTGTGATTTTTCTTGACCTCGAAATGCCCGGTGCCAGTGGGTTTGATGTCCTCAAAAAACTGAAAGCCGATGCCACTTTTTCGCAAGTGCCTGTGATTGCCTATACGGTGCATGTGAGCGAGATGCAAGTGGCGTATGACTATGGGTTTGATGGATTTTTGGGCAAGCCATTGGATGCCGATAAATTCCCAGACCAATTGGCGCGAATTTTGAACGGCGAAGGCGTTTGGGATAATCATTAATTTCACCCCACCCCTAACCCCTCCGCACGTTGTGGAGAGAACTGACGGCAAAAATGCCGTCCCTACAACCTGAAAATTGGGGTTTTCA
>CALDGT010000164.1 GCA_937942935.1 uncultured Chloroflexota bacterium
TCGGTTGGGCAAATCTGGCGCATTTGTATTGGCAAACGGGACAATTTAATCTCGCAATTGAGTCACAACGCCAAGCGACCATCCTTGCGCCAGAGTCACCTGCATTTTTGTTCACATTAGGCGCATATTTAGAAGCACAAGGTGATATAAATGATGCACGCCAAGCCTATCAAAAAGCCCTTATCGCCAATGCCCCGTTATGGACAGCATGGGACGAAACCCCTCTCCGCCAAGCGGTTTTATCGGAATATCAACCTTCAGATAGTCAAAAATTTATTTTAGCACTAGATAATAATGAACTTACAAATTTGAGCGAGCTATGGGCAAATAGCGCGTATGCACAAGAATCGAGTACCCGCGCCAGCATTTTACGACTGATGGTGGCACTCCGCACCGGCGAATTGGCATATGATATTCACTTGCTCAAGCAAGCCAAGTCACAAGTTGCATCAGTTTATGATGAGGGTTGGGTGTTGTTGGGAGAGGCGGAATTGGCGCGATTTGTGGGAGATATGGCACAAGCTGATGAATTATTAAAACAGGCAAATGACCTATTCACACCAAAATTTAGCATAGAGGATATTGCTTTTGCGACCAATATCCCCTATTTTCAATTTTTGGTGACGAGCATACCACGTCAATTGTTACCCGATATTTTCTATCCGATACCAGACGCGGTATTGCTCCGATTTTTAGATTAGCAAACGCGCCACAATTCATCCTCTTTTTTGAGGTTAACTGTCTTGAATCGTTCTGTTAGGTCAATGAGACGTTCTTCATCACCAACAGTCACGCGCAGGTTGCCTGTGATGGCGATGACTGCTGTGCCTGCATCTGCATCTTCGCTGGTGACTTCGTAGGTGATTTCAGAAAAATCTATTGTAACTTCTGCGAGTGCCGCATACGCCGCGCCCATATCGGCATAAGTGAGGCGCATCGGTTCACGTTGGGCATTACACACATAACTGATGGCGCGTTCTACTTCGCCTTCAAAAGCGGCGCGTAAAAATTGCTCAACGGCTACTTGGGGTGTATCTGCGCCACCACCTGCGATTGGTGCATTGCTATCATCACCACCACAGGCGGTTAAAATGCTCATGAGGACGAACAGGCTAATGAGTAAAATGGATTTTGTGAAATGTGTCATGGTTAATTTTCCTGTTCTTTGATTATGAATCGGCAGATTCTGTGACAGGTTGTGGGCAATAGAGCCACATCCCATTTTGGCGAATCATTTGGGCGCTGGCGGGCATCACTGATGTGACGGGGATATTTTGTAATAACCCGATGGTTTGAACACGCACATTTCCATTGAAGGCGATGGTTGTGTTGGTATCGGTGGTATCTGAAAGGGCATATTGCACTTGTGCCACCTGAATCCGCAAATTGCGTTGCTCCACGCCTGCCGCTTCAAAGATGAGGACGGCGACATTTTCGTAGAAGGGTGGGTTAGCGGTGCGGGTTTCGAGGTCTACCAATGCTGTAATGCGTTGGCGCAGGGTTTGTAGTTCTGCTGTGATAGTTTCGCGTTGGTCTGCACACACCAATTGCGATGCAGTGGCTATATCATCGGTGATGGCAAGTTCAAGAATCATTCGCATGGTGGTTTCTGGGGTGCTACAAATGCGCCATTCCCCATTTTCACGAGTGGCATTGACCACATTTAATTGGTCATCAGAGACGCCACCTGTGATTTTGATGAACCCATTATTCGGATTCCACTCGGTGACACTATATGCCAATTCTTCAAAGTTGCTATCTGCCCCAAGCGATTTTCCTAGTTGGTAGAAGGGGTTATCGGCTACTGTTCCGACCAATGCCTCACATAATAAACCATCTGCCGTTTCTGAATTATTGGTTGCGCCTGCTTCAATAAGCCCGCGCAGGCTCACATCGGCAGAATTACAAATGCGCCATTTGCCTTCTTCAAACACGGTGGTCACAAAGGGGAAGGGTAACATCTCTGCAAGCGGGACAAGTTGGCTATCTTGCCCACCGCCAGATACTTTTAGGTTTCCACTCACATTGACCAATGCTTGTGTGGCAGTTTGCTCACGAATGACCAATTCCACATCAGAAAAATCTACAGAAACGGTGCTGGCTTGGACAAATGCGGCGGTTGTTGTTGGAAAACGTAACCGCACCAATTCACGTTGTGCATTACAAGTGAGTGCTAAGATACGGTCTTTATCTGCCTTAAAACTCGCATCTAAGAAGCCAATGACGGCATTGGTAGGAGAATCATCTCCGCCAACCGCCCCTGCGCTTGAACATGCAGAGACGATTAAACTAAGTGCTAAAATCACACCAAGAAAAAATCTTTTCATAAAATTCGCTCCAGCTATTGAGAAGCATTACAAAAACGCCATTATAACGTATTTTTGCCCTTTGCTTAAAGTGTTATATCCTATTAAAGCATGGTGACTATCAGTTAAAATGAAAAGATAACATAGGATTATGGCGATTTTATGGAGACATTATGGGCTTATCCACACAACGGGTTATGTTTTTTACCCTCATCATGTTACTAGTCGTTATGGCGACTCGTGTCCCTGTTGATACAGATACATGGTGGCATCTCCGTAGCGGGGAACATACTCTCAATAATGGCATGATTTATACAGACCCATTTTCGTTCACCAAAGTGGGTGAAGAATGGGTGAATCATAGTTGGGGGTCACAAATTGTTTTATACGGTGTTTGGCAAATTGCGGGGAATACGGGTTTAGCCCTTTACACAAGCCTATTAGCGATGGTTGGGATGATGGCGTTGTATCCTATTTGTGCGGGGAATGTTTATTTGCGTGCTTTTGTGGTGTTGATTGGTTAGAAGTAGATCCATCGCCAAAGAACCAAGTA
>CALDGT010000165.1 GCA_937942935.1 uncultured Chloroflexota bacterium
TGAACATTAAAGAACATTTGAAAAGCCTGACAGAAGCACATGCTCCGTCAGGTTATGAAGCGCCCATTCGTGCGATTTTACGCGAGGCGTGGCAGGGGTATGTGGATGAGTTTAAGACAGATAAACTCGGCAGTTTGATTGGCATTAAATATGCCACTAACCCACAAAATCCGCCTCGTAAGATTATGCTCGCCGCCCATATGGATGAAATCGGCATGATGGTGGGCGGGATTGTGGACGGATTCATTCGCATACATCGGATTAGCGGAGTAGATAACCGTCTGCTCCCCGCACAATCGGTCATGGTGCATGGCAAACAACCTTTGCGTGGATTGGTCGCTACAAAACCCCCGCATTTGCTCACTGAAGCCGATAGAAAAAATTATGCAGGTTTTGAAGAATTGCTCATTGATGTGGGATTGCCACCCGAACAGGTGAATGAGCTTGTCACCATTGGCGATTTAATCACGATGGATGCGCCACTATATGAATTAAATGGTAAGCGACTTGCGGGTAAGGCGATGGATGACCGCGCTTGTGTGGCGATTGTCACTTATGCGCTGGATATGCTGGCAGGCATGGCGCACGCATGGGATGTGTATGCGGTGGCGACTGTTCAAGAAGAAACAGGCTTATATGGGGCGCGTACTGCCGCCCAAATGATTCGCCCTGATGTGGTGCTGGCATTAGATGTGTGTTTTGCCGAGCAACCGGGTGTAGATGCCGATGATGCGACTGAAATGGGTGGCGGACCAGCCATCGGCATGGGGGCAAATTTCCATGAGAAATTGCGCCTTGCCTTGCGAGATGTTGCCAAACAATACGAAATCAAATATCAAGATGAAGCCATCCCTGCCGCCAGTGGCACAGACGCATGGGCGACCCAAGTGGCAAATGAGGGAATTCCATCTGCGCTCCTCAGTTTGCCACTCCGCAATATGCACAGCCCTGTCGAGACAATTGATTTGACCGATATTGAGCGCACAGGGCGGTTATTAGCCTTATTCATTGCGGGGTTGCCCGCCGACTTTTTGGCGACCATCGAATGGGATGAACTCAAAGAGGATGCAAAATGACGATGCAATATTTACAAGCCTTATCCGAAGCCTTTGGCGTCTCTGGACAAGAAGAGGCTGTCCGCAAAATTATTTTAGAAGCCATTAGTGGGCATGTGGAAAATATCCGCATAGACCCTATGGGCAGTATCACGGCGATTAAACGTGGCACAAATGGCGCAAATTTGCCCCGTGTGATGATTGCCGCCCACATGGATGAAATCGGGTTCATGGTGACAGGATTCGATAGCAACGGTCTTATCCGATTTACACCCGTTGGCGGGGTAGATGAACGAATTTTGCCTGCCTTGCGCGTCAAAATTGGCACAGAAGCCGTGAATGGGGTCATCATCTGGACACCCATTCATAAAAATCGTGACCAAAAAATTGTCAAACAGAGTAGCTTACGCATTGATATTGGTGCGACCAATAAAGACGGTGCGATGGGCAAGGTTAAAAAAGGCGATAGAATCGTCTTTGATAGCGCCTTTTACGAAATTGGTGAGCATGTGGTACGCGGAAAAGCCTTCGATGACCGCGCAGGTTGTTCGATGCTCATTGATTTGGTTCAAAATAACACCTTTCCGTGTGATGTGTTGGTGGCGTTCACCGTTCAAGAAGAAATTGGCTTGCGTGGGGCATGGGTGGCGGGTAATACCCTCAAGCCAGATATGGCGATTGTCCTCGAAAATACAACCGCCAATGATATACCAGACCCAAGCGCCGACCCCGATATTCCCGCATCGCCCAATCCAACCGCACGCATGGGTGCGGGACCCGTTTTGTCGGTGATGGATAGGAGCATGATTGCCGACCCGCGCTTGCTCAAATTTATGCGAGATACTGCCGAGAAAAATGGTATTCCCTACCAACTCAAGACACAACTCGGTGGCGGGACAGATGGTGGCAATATCCATATTTCGGGGGTGGGTGTCCCGACCAGTGTTATGTCGATGCCGTGTCGGTATATTCATACCCCGTCCGCATATTTGAACAAACAAGATTATCATCACGGCTATGCGCTTGTGTCACATGCGCTCAATGCGGTGACATGGGATGTCTTGGCGAGATGATGTATTTAATGATTTTGATTGATTAAAAAGGTGGAATAACTGTGATTGAACTGATTAAAAAATTGACCGAAGCGTGGGGACCCTCTGGGTATGAACATCATATCCGCGCTTTAATTCAAGCCGAAGTCGCCAATTTAGCCGATGAAATCATCACCGACCCACTCGGAAACTTAATTTGTCGGGTGGGGAAGGGCGGTAGCAAAGTGATGGTCTCTGCCCACATGGATGAGATTGGCATTATGGCGACCTTCACCGAGCCACATAGTGGATTTTTGCGCTTTGACCAAATCGGTGGGCTGAATAAACACAATTTACGCGGAAACCGTGTCAAATTTGAAGATGGCACAATCGGCGTGGTTGGGATGCAAGGCACTGGTGAGGCGCTCACGGATTTTTATGTGGATGTGGATGGCGGAGATGATATAACTCGCGTGCCACAAGGCTCGCCAGCCGGATTTTGGCGCGAATTGGATGTGCGCGGGAATCGGTTGGTGAATAAAGCGATGGATGACCGCATCGGGTGTGTGGTTGCCATTGAAGCCATGCGCCGATTGAATAAAAAATCGCCCAATGAAGTATATTTTGTGTTTAGTGTGCAAGAAGAAGTCGGTTTGCGCGGGGCAAAAACTGCCGCTACCCGCGTGAATCCAGATGTGGGTATCGCATTGGATGTCACTGCCACAGGTGATGAAGCTCATGCCCGCAAAATGGCTGTCGCGTTGGGCAAAGGT
>CALDGT010000166.1 GCA_937942935.1 uncultured Chloroflexota bacterium
CAATTTTGGCGCTTGTCACGGTCAGCGCGGGGGCGCTTGTGCCATCCGATGATTTGCAAGAACGGTTAGATGAGTTTCAGGAATTGCTCCAATCGGATATATTGCAAGAAATCAGCGAATTTTGGAATCGGTTATTTTCGCCCATCGAAGCACAAGGTCCCGTCACTGCCGATTATTATGGCGGAGATTCGCTGGATTTGGGTGGTGCGATTCGGTTGGGGGATGATGTGGTTTTCCTCGTCCAAGCGCCACTCCGTTCACGCTATTATTGGCGTTCACGAGTATTTGATACGTATGAAGCAGGCACATGGACACCCGCCGCCGATACCCGCCTGACAGATAATATCGCACCGACAGAATTGCTCATTTTGCCATCCACCGCCCGCGAAGCCATTGAGCAAACATTCACCATCAAATTGAATGGCAGTCGGTTGGTCTATACAGCACCACAACCCTATTCAGTGAATTTGCCCACGCGCACCGATTTGTATTATACCGCCGTAGAAGGCGACCCTTCGCGTGAGATGAGTGTATCGGTCATCCGCCCCACACAAGTTTTACGCCCCGATAGCACCTATACGGCGACCAGTTTCATCAGCACCGCCACCGCCACCCAATTACGCAATGCTGGCACAAATTATCCCGAATGGGTGCGCGGACTATATTTGTATATTTCGCCATCTGTCACCCCACGCACGATTCAATTGGCACAGCAAATTGTGGTAGATGCAGGTGCGACCACCCCTTATGACCAAGCCAAAGCTGTTGAGCAATATCTGCGCGATAATATCACCTACAATGAATCTATCCCCACCCCACCGAGCAATCAAGACCCTGTAGATTGGGTATTATTCGATTACAAAGAGGGTTATTGCAATTATTATGCGTCGGCAATGATTGTCATGCTCCGCAGTTTGGGAATCCCTGCGCGGATGGCGGCAGGTTTTGCACAAGGCAATTATGATGCGTCTCAAAATGCGTATGTGGTAACAGAACGTGATGCTCATACATGGGTAGAAGCCTATTTCCCCAATTATGGCTGGATTGAATTTGAACCCACATCCGCCCAAGCGCCATTAGACCGCCAAGATGATGAAATACGCCCAAATCCACAACAAGAGACCATCCCGATTAGCACGCCAACCCCAACACCGACACCCACCATCCAAGAAACACCAACACCTATTTCCACTGTCACACCAGAGGCTTCTTCGACACCGCCCGATAATAATAATCAGAACCCACCGCCCGATGTACCAACGGCGACACCGACATTCACGCCAACCCCAACACCCACACCCACTCCAACGGTGACGCCTGTGATTGCACCTACACAACCACCACCGACACCGCCCGAACAAGATGACCCACTGGCGGCATTTTTGCCCGCATTAGGACTGCTCCTGTGTGGATTCCTCATCCTCATTGGCTTGCTCATCTTATTCACCTTTGTTTGGTGGTGGTGGGAATGGCGCGGACTTGGCAAAATGAACCCAATTGTGCGTGCTTATGCCCGTTTAGAACGCTATTTGAAACTGATTGGCATCCGCCCAAATCCACAAGACACACCAGAAGAAAAACGTAAGCGTGTGGTGAAAATTTTGCCCAAAGCAGATAAGCCTGTGAGCGCCATCACACGCCTCTATACCGCAGAACGCTATGGAATTAAGCGTAAAAATCCTGCCAAAGAGGTATCTCAGAACGAAGCCGTAGACCAAGCATGGGCAGAGGCACGGGCGAATATCATCGGCAAGTGGCTGGATAAATTCCGCTTCTGGAAGCGCAAACGCGAGTAGGGGTATCACACCTAAAAAGTCGGATATAATAAATGTATCCGACTTTTTTATTTTGTAGGTGGAAAAAATGACCAAAGAATCATTACTTGAATTAGCTGATGAATTATCTATAGAAGAAATAGATAACTTGATTCAAACCCTACACACCATCAAAGCAACCAAATTAACCACAGAAATTGACAAATGGAATCAGGCAGAATTAGAAGCATTATTCACATCTGAACCAAAAAGTGGGGCATGGATTGTCGCCAATAATCCCGCAATTGGGGCATGGTTTGATATGACAGGTGATACTTTAGACTGGTCAATTCAACTGCGCAGTGAATTAGAAACTCATATTCATGAAAGTGACTAATCATGCAGGGGTTAATTGACACAAATATTTTGATAGATTTTATGCGAGGTTATGCGCCTGCACAAAAGTGGTTAGCAGGTCAAACCGAGTTAGGGGTTAGTGGTATTGTGCAATTGGAACTCATTGCAGGTGCGCCCAATTTGGTCAAACAAAAAGATGCACTCACACTGCTCAAAGATTTCGCGCTCATTAAGATGGCTAATCAAGATATAATATGGGCAATTCGCCAACTTACTCAATTTTGATTGAGTCATAATGTTGGTATATTGGATTGTTTGATTGCCGCGCCCGTATATCGGTTACAAATTCCTTTTTACACACTCAACATCAAACATTTTAGCCCATTATTAGGACAATTAGTTATTCGTCCATATTAGAGATTGCCTCGTCAAAATTTGGATATAATAAATGTATCCGACTTTTTTATTTTGATAAGGGAAATAAATGTCTCACGTTTTCATCTCCTATAGCCATGAAGATGCCGATTTCGTAGCGAAATTAATTGAATATTGTCAGTTTGAAGGTATTGATGTTTGGTATGATGACGGGTTAAATGCAGGGGAATCTTGGACGGCACAAATTGATGAGGCTATTACAAATGCCCCAGCTATCATTTTGATTATTTCTCCCAGTTCAAGTGTCTCGCCATATGTAACATATGAATGGGCATTTGCCAAAGGTCTAGGTAAAAAAATTATTCCTGTTATATGTGAGACCATCAATGATAATCATCAATTACAAACCGATATAGACACAATCAAACAAGAACATGGGGTTAAATTACCGAAACCTCAAGTTCATCCAGACTTTACTATAGTGAATCACCATATTGAATTGAGTGGTCGAAATAATACACCACAAAATTGGAAAAAATTAATAAATCAAATACGGGGGGTTCTTGATAACTTCTTGCTAACTAATTTGTCACCTGATGCACCAGTTGAAGTTAAAAATGCCTATGCAAATTTAAAAAGTCCCGATGGGAGTGAAAGGAAAAACGCAGTTGAAAGTCTTTCCCATAATGAAAGCCCTTATGCAGAAGATGCTTTAATTTTAGGATTAGATAGTTCATATCCAGCTGTACGTTATGGATCAGCAAAAGTTTTAGGTCAAAAGCGTAGTAAAAAAGCTATACCAAAACTTATTTATCTTGTAGAAGATAGCAATGATGATGTAAGGCGCTTTACAATTATTGCTTTAATTAGAATAGGGGGAGATGAGGTTGTACCAGGGTTAATAAAAGTATTAAAAGACAAAGATAGAGAAATTGTAAAAAAGGCTATTAAAGCATTAGGAGATATAGGTCATCCAAGTGCAGTAAATTATTTAATACAGATAGAAGATAATGATTATCAAGTTCTTCAGACTCTCTATCAAGCATTAGGGCAAATTGGTAGCGAACAAGCAATGCCTTATCTGATAGAACAGTTAGACAAAAATCCGCATTTCACAGCTATCATTAAATCATTAGGGGAAATAGGCGGTATAGATGGAATCCCACATCTTATAAAACGTCTTGAATACGCCGCGAATCATACTCGACAGGCTGTTTTTGAAGCATTAGTCAATATTGGGGAGAAGGCTGTACCATATTTAATAGAAGGTCTACAACATCAACATCAAGATGTTCGCAATGAAATTACAGAAATATTAGTACAAATCGGAGACAAAGCAGTGCCAAATTTGATACAAGCACTTCAACACAAAAATGGCTATGTGAGGAGGTGTGTGGTTAAAATATTGAGTAGGTCAAATACCCCAGAAGCGCAAGAAGCATTAAAAAGAATAAGGAGTTAATAGGCTATGACGCAAACATGCCAAACCTATGACCTTCGTTACTAATCCTATCATCTAAATGATGCTACGCTAAAAATGAGATGAAAAATATTTTTTTTGTAGAAAGGCGTAGCGATGTTAAAAAAGGTACTTGTCCCATTAGATGGTTCAGATTTATCGTATCGCGCCGTTGAATATGCTCGCCAAATTGTAGAGCCACAAGGGTGCATTACATTGGTTACGGTTGTAGATTTGCCCGATTATCCGGGGATGTCGTATTATCCTGTCGGTGTGGTGTCGTATGAAATGCGTGCCGATGAATTGTATGAGCGCATGTTGCCACAAGCCCAAAAATATTTATCTGGCATAGCCGATACCCTGCGCGAAGCAGGTTATGGTGTCGAAATTGTAGCCCTCACAGGCGACCCCGCCTCTATCATCCTCGAAGAAGCCGAAAAAGAAAATGTGGAT
>CALDGT010000167.1 GCA_937942935.1 uncultured Chloroflexota bacterium
CGTTCTGCCGCTTCTGCGATGACTGCTTCTGTAAAGGATGTACGCCAAGCACTTTCTGAACCAATTTGAGAGAAACCAATGGTCAGACCAGCACCGCTATCATCTGTATTTTCATCTTCTTGGGCATAGCTGAATGGGACAACGAAGGCGAATAGGATGAGTAGAACTAAACTGAGTTTTGCAAATCGCATTTCAAAATCTCCTTATAGATACAACATTTATTTGAAAGTATTCCAACATCTGGTGGATGTTGATAAATTTTTTATAATTTAACCACTGCTCCAAAGTATGTTAAGGTACATCGAAGTAGTAGGCATCAATACCCATCAGATAAACTACTTTGACGACAGGCAACATAAATCAAAATCGTAATAGACCCTTGACTCATTGCCAATTTGCGTTCATACTGTTTGTAGGCGCTTGTGTGGGGATGCTGTGGCATGTTTTGAGAGGCGTGACACACAGACCCATTGAGAGCCAACAATTTTTTGAACCCGTTTTATTTGTTATTCCCCACATTTCCCTGATGAACACGGGAAGATTATCACACTTTATTTTTAACTTATTTTACCTGTTGCCTCCTTCACTTTCTTGACGTTCACGCTAAACTTTTACTAATGTGAGCGTTCACATGATTATCACACATTCTTCATGATTCGTCAAGGGATTCGTCAAAATTGGTGTGCTTCTATAAAAATCATGTTATGCGAAAAAAATATATCCGATGATGCGGGTGTGGTATCGTCTTTTGCCCTCTGATGATGACCCCCGAAAGAAAGTTTTTATTTCCCTGCTTGACTCTCAAGTCGCTTGAGAGTGTACACTAAACATAAGTTTCAGAAACGAGCAACAAGGATTATTGAGCATGTTCAAAATTGGTGAGTTCTCAAAATTATGTCGTGTGCCTGTTTCGGCACTCCGTTATTATGCCAATATCGGTTTATTAGAACCCGCACATACCGATAAATTCACAGGCTATCGGTATTATCTCGCCACCCAACTCCCGCGCCTCAATCGGATTTTGGCGCTAAAAGATTTAGGATTATCGCTAGAGCAAATCATTAAAATTTTGAATGAGAATATTTCCCCAGATGAAATTCGGGGGATGCTCCGTATTCGCCAAGCCGAAATTCAACAAATTGTAGATGAAGAACAGGCACGGTTGGCGCGGGTGGCAACACGACTCTTGCAAATTCAACAGGAGGGCAAAATGCCTACACAAGAAGTTGTACTGAAAGCTATTGAATCGCAACATGTTATCTCGTTGCGTCAAATTATCGCAACACCCGATATGGTTGGAGCGATGCTAACCGAAGCATTTATGACACTCGGTATGAAAGGGATTCAACCCGTCGCACCACCGATTGCTATTTTTCATGACCAAGAATTTAAGCCTGCCGATATGGATGTCGAGGTAGCTATCCCAGTAGATGGGGGAGGGCAAGGTGATATTGCTTTAGATGGTGAGCGATGGCTCAGAGTACGCCAACTGCCAGCTCATCCGTTGGTCGCAAGCATTATCCATGCGGGGCATTTTGAGACGATTGAGCAAACTTATGCGGTTATTGGTACATGGCTTGCACAAAATGGATACCGCCCTACGGGGGCATCGTATGAGGTGTATTTAACCGCGCCCGAAGCCGATACACCGCCCGTCACCGAAATTATTTTCCCAATCGAAAAAATAAATGGATGATATGTGCTATACTATAAACATCCGTACATGAGGGCTTATGGGAGATATGGCATGGAACTCGCAGATTTAATGAAAGAATTAGAAGGGCTTGGCAGAGAATCGCACCGCAAAACATACACCCGCCATGGTGTTA
>CALDGT010000168.1 GCA_937942935.1 uncultured Chloroflexota bacterium
GAATTGTCCAGAACCCATTTCGCGGACTTGCGCCATACTCCACCCGACTGCCCTGCCCGATTGCATCCCACAATCCGAAATATAATTCAGATACACCGCATTATTCACATGCCCTGCCGCATCAATATCATCCCATTCGACACGCCTGCGGATTTTGAATGCGCCATCGGGCATTTTTGGCGGAGGTGGCAAAGATTCACGGCGCGGGGCTTCTGTGACAACTTCCCCATGCGCATACGCATCAATAATTTCTTGTGTGATGGTGGTCGGATACATGGCTTTGGTATCTAGTAGCACCCAATCGGTAGACCCGTTGGCGATACGTTTTTCGCCGACATACAATTCATACATCCGCAACGAGCGCACCCGCCGAAAATCTGCGACCCACGTCTTGACGGTGATAGTATCGCCATAACGGGCGGGGGATAAATATTCGATGTCTGTTTCGTATGCCAGCCATTGCAAATTCAGCGATTCATAGCGTTGGGCGCTGAACCCCACCGCCGCCGATGCCGAAAACGCCGATTCTTGCATATAACGCAAATAATTGGCATGATTCACATGCCCATACATATCACATTCATAATGGCGTACAAGAAATTCACAGGTGTGGATGTATGGCATTTTTGCCTCTTTTCAGAATAGATGTCAATTAAATGCCGATTTGCACACGGCGCACATTGGCGATTTCATCATGGGCAATGGGGCGGATTTGATGTGGATGCACCGCCACCAACGCCACAAATTCACCTGTGAGCGTGACAAATTCGACTTCGTAACCAGCAGGATTTACATACACATGCACCACCATACCAACATCACCCATTTTTAACCCCTGTTCAGATATATCTTCTGTCAGGACGACTTCGGTTAATTCTTCTATCATGACAACCTATCCCTTGCTTTTGCCATTTTTGCTATCTAAATTGAGCAAATACAGGGTAATTTTGTTTTTGGGGACAAACGCATTTTCGACAAATGGAAGTTTCATATTGCATCATCACCCCGTTGCTGTTTCAGGCGAATGCGGGCATCATGAAATTGTTTCAAATTCGGATTTTGTGGATATGTAGTTTGAATAGCGCGTTCTATAAATTCAATTGCCTTGTCCAAATCTCCTAATTTTTCATACACCATGCCCATATTGAAACAGGCTACGGCTTCGCCACTCCTATTCCCTACTGCACGGAATAGCGGAACGGATTGTTCATAATACACCAACGACTCCTGCACATTCCCTATCGCAGAATATACCAATCCAATGTTGCTCAGTGTAGTCGCTTCACCTCCTCTATCTCCCACCGTACGACGGATTGGCAGGGCTTGTTCGTAATATTCAAGCGCCTTATATCGATCGCCTAATGCCCAATAAACAGTTCCGATATTACTCAGTGTGGTCGCTTCACCACTCCTGTCTCCCACTGCACGGTATAGCAGGGTGGCTTGTTCATAATATATAAGAGCCTTCTGCACATCCCCTACCGCAGAATATACCAACCCAATGTTATTCAGTGTGGTTGCTTCGCCACTCTTTCTTCCTAATTGTTGGTACAATAGTAAAGATTCCTCATAATATCGAATCGCATCATGCGGATAGCCTAAACGACTTTTTATCAACCCTAATTCGCCAAGCATCAGAGCTTCTCGCCCCATCAAAATTTTATTATCTGTCTTGTCATAACGTAAAATACGGACAGAATTCAGCCCCATATCTAACCAATCCCATGATTGAACATCCATTCGCCGAAAAACATAATTTTTACTTACAACTGCAAATTCCAGCGCCCGTGTTAAGTCGCCCGTCGTCCCGTTTTCCGTCAGGTAGACCAAATCTTTACCCAACCCCACAATATTTGTCACATCATCGGCATTGACACCCCCATCACCATCGCCCCATAATTCGGGTCGATTCGCCAAATCCACAAAAATCGCCTTTGACCGTCCAATATACCAATCAGCGAAGATAGGGAATACACTGGGATCTGTCCCAAGTGCCTCGCGCACCAAATCCGCCATCGCATATTTTTTCGTCTGGTCGTCATATCGGATGAATTGATAGCGCCGAATCAGCGCCAGCGCATCATCCACATCATCTTCGGTCATCTCATCGGGTTTGAGTGCGAGTAGCACCGCTTTTTCGCATGGGGCAGATAACCATGTCAGACGGCGGAGCAACGCATCGGCATGAACACCGCGTTTTTCTGGGGTTTTCGATTTTTCGTTGCGCTCGGCTTTCATCTGGTCAACGGTGAGGGTTATCATCTCATTCAACGCGCCTTGCAAATCCTCATGCGCCTCATACCGCAATTTTTTCAGGTGTTTGAGGATAGTTTCA
>CALDGT010000169.1 GCA_937942935.1 uncultured Chloroflexota bacterium
TTCTCCCCCTTTCTCCATGCAATGGGGAAAGGGGGACGGGGGGATAGGGGTTGCTTGTTGCTTTTCACGGCGGTGGGATAGTCGCTTCGCTAGTCCCACCCTACAATTCACCTGCTGATAGAGGTTGCTTTTAATACGCCAAATCCTTCACGGGCAAGGGGAACAAATCTTGAATGTGTATCAATTGTTTGGTTCGCATAGATTCATTGGCGGCGATACCCGTTAGGATAGATGCCGCACCATCTATATGCGATGCCGCCCGATTAAATGGGTCTGGTGGCGGATTGGGAGAAAAAAGTTGCTCCAACATCACGGGGTCTGCCCCACCATGCCCACCCTCACCCATCGGCACATCCATCGTCACCGATTCACCAAAGGTCTTGTGCAGGCGCATGGTCGCTTGTTTGAATGCCCCCTTGCTATTATTCAGGGTTTCGGTGCGCCCATCGCCAAAGAGATGATTAATACTCTCCATCACATCCAATTCAACCCGCCCTTTTGTGCCTGTGATGGCAACCCGCAACCCCTCCCACGGCGAATACGCGATGAGGCAATACGATAAAATCGCGTGGTTGGTATAGCGCACCGATACACTCATCGTATCTTCGATGGTAATTGGCTCACCAAACACATTGCGGTCTCGCAGATACCCCGTTTCTGACTCGGCATCGAGATACAACCCGCGCAGGGTGTCGTCTTTATCCAAAAATAAGGCGAATGGGTCATTTTTGGCATCTTCTATGCCTGTATAACGGTGATAGGCATAACTTTCGCCCCGCGCACACGCATTATCCTTGCCATAAAATCCCAAATTGCCAAGCGCGACCACCTCTTGCGGATACGCGCCTATCCACCAATTCACAAGGTCAAAATGATGAGTGGCTTTGTGGACGAGCAACCCACCACTATTGATTTTTTCTCTGTGCCAGCGACGAAAATAATCTGCGCCATGACGGACATCGAGCATCCACGAAAAATCTACCGCACGCGGTTCACCAATCGCCCCAGACATCACCACCTCGCGCAATTGCGTGTAGGCGGGGGCATACCGATAATTAAAGGTCACACGCAAAGACCGCCCGGTGCGCTCAATCGCATCAAAAATTTGGCGCGTTTTATCAATATCGGTGGTCATCGGCTTTTCGGTGATGACATCGCACCCCAATTCCATCGCCCGTGTGATATACAAATGATGTGTTGCGTCTATGGTGGTGACAATCACCACATCGGGACGGGTTTGGGCAATCATCAAATCAAATTGACTAGCAAGATAAGTTGGGCGGGGAGAAAAACCGCCTAATTGGTGCAATTTTTGGTTATACCAATTCATGCGTGTTTGGCTTAGGTCACATAATGCGACAATTTCTGCGACATCTTTGTATGTGGTGGCAAGGGCTTGGACAAACATCCCCGCCCGTGAGCCAGTCCCCACAATGGCATAGCGTTTCATGGGAGTAACCTCTCTGTTGTGCTGAGTTGCAATAAATCATCGTCATATTGGCGGATGACGCGCCACGCGCCCCATGCAACCACATAAGCACAGCCTGAAAATAATACAAAAACCGAAATTCCAGATGGTACAGCGACCAACCCCACCCCCAATATACCCGCCGCCATCAGCAACACACACGCCGTCCAGCTAAAATGGGTCATGCTCAGGCGGAGCGCCACATCTGCCAAGCGTTTTAGGGTGAGGTCATACGTGACCAACA
>CALDGT010000170.1 GCA_937942935.1 uncultured Chloroflexota bacterium
AAATCGGGCGAACCCTACTTTACACATTGTGTCGCAGTAGCCGCTATCCTTGCAGAAATGAAATTGGATGCCGAAGCCATTGCCGCCGCCCTCATGCACGATGTCTTAGAAGATACATCGGTCACAAAAGATGAACTGATTGCAGAATTTAGCCCCAAAATCGCCAATCTCGTAGATGGTGTCACGAAACTCAAAAATCTCCCCATTAACCTCGAAAAACCAACCACAGGTAAGCGTCCGCGTGATACAAACCGCGAACTTGAATACATGCGAAAGATGTTCCTCACAATGGGCGATGATGTGCGTGTTGTCCTCATCAAACTCGCAGACCGATTGCATAATATGCGAACACTCGGTTATATGCGTGAAGATAAACAGCAACGCATTGCAACAGAGACCCTCGAAATTTTTGCACCACTCGCCAATCGGTTAGGGATTTGGCAAATCAAGTGGGAATTAGAAGACCTTAGTTTCCGTTATACCAATCCAGATGCCTACCGCGCCATTGCTAATAATTTGGATGAACGTCGCGCAGACCGCGAAGCCTACATGAGTAAACACGCAGAAGCACTCCGCGCCGAATTGGGCAAACATGGCATCACTCATGCCGCCATCACATGGCGACCCAAGCATATTTATAGCATTTATAAGAAAATGCAACGCAAAAATTTGCCATTCGATGAAATCTACGATGTCCGCGCTATGCGCGTAATTGTAGATACTATTCCCGAATGTTACCTCACGCTAGGGCTTGTCCATCAACTTTGGAGACCCCTCCACAAAGAATTTGATGATTATATCGCCTCTCCAAAAGACAATTATTATCAGAGTTTGCACACCGCCGTCATTGATAATAAAGGAAAAACTATCGAAATTCAGATTCGCACATGGGAAATGCACGAACACGCCGAATATGGGGTTGCGGCACACTGGCGTTATAAAGAAGGTAGCAAGGGGCGCGACGAAAAGTTTGAAAATCATATCGCCCGCTTGCGTAAAATGATGGAATTTGGCTCAGATATTACCGATGACCCCGCCGCCTACATCACCAGCATCAAAGAAGAT
>CALDGT010000171.1 GCA_937942935.1 uncultured Chloroflexota bacterium
TTTGCCTGGGATATCCGCGTACCGGTCATTGATCAATTCCAGCATTTTCTCTGGGAAAGTAACCAACCCCTCTTTTACCGATAATGCCTCTCCAGAGGCGCTCCAAAAGCGGACGGCAAAATCTAGACCACTGGACACAATCCGCCCATCACTGAGTTGAATAAGTGCATAAACCCCATTGCTATGCCCTGACATGGTAGTGAGCAATTGTCCTGCGGGGTCGTATAATGTGATAGACCCATTCACGTTCCAAGCGATGATGTTGCCATCTGCTAATTCAAGTACGCCCAAAATTTCACCGCCTACTTGTATTGTAGTAGTGGGGCTTATTTGTGGCAATTCTTGTGCGTGAACAATGTTGATGAATAAGACCAACAACCCGATGACTACAATAACCAACCGCGATTTGAACTTCATGAATATGTCCTTATATACGTTTTTGACGATTTATTCATTATAGGATATATTCAAAAATGCGCTGTGAATTTTGATAACTGCCTATCTAATTAACCTGCCACAAAATATAATAAATCATCATTAGGTCTATCCAAAAAGAGGTCGCATGACGCGCATTTTATTTGTCTACAATGTGCATACGCCGTTTGTGGCGCTGGATGAACAAATTTTGCGAGCGCGATATGAGGTGAAATCGGTTTATATTCGCAAGCGTTCACCGCGCCTCATATTAGACGCATGGCGCGATACCCATCATGCCGATGTGATTGTGGCGTGGTTTGCTAGTTGGCACAGCCTATCGCCATTTCTGGCGGGTAAAATCCGCAATATTCCACGTATCCTCATTGCAGGCGGGTATGATGTGGCGAATATGCCCGAAATTGATTATGGGTTACGGCGCGGTGGCATATCCAAATGGATGAGCGGGGCGGTTTTTCGGATGGCAGACCGTGTGTTGCCATTTTCTGATTATGCCTATGCCGAAACACTCCAAAACACGCCTACACCCGCACAAAAAGTTAGACGGGTGCATTTGGGTGTGCCAGATGTGCCGATGTTTAGCCAAAAAATTCCCAAAGAGGATATTGTTTTCACCGTCTCTACGATTGACCGTGTTTCCATGATACGTAAGGGGTTATATAAATTTGTGCAGACGGCGGCGTTATTGCCTGATGTGCCGTTTATCATGGTTGGCAAGGCGCGAGATGATGCGATTGAAGAACTAAAACAGATTGCCACGCCGAATGTGCAATTCACCGGTTATTTATCGGATGACGACCTCAATGCGTTACGGCACAAGGCAAAAATTTATGTGCAAGCCTCTGAGCATGAAGGTTTTGGTCTGGCGATGGCAGAGGCAATGCTGGCGCGGTGTGTGGTGATTGCGACACGGGTAGGGTCTTTGCCCGAAGTGATGGGCGAGGCGGGGATTTTTGTGGTAGATGATGCCCTACAGACGATTGCAAACGGCATCAAATCAGCATTGACCACCGATGATAGGATGGGGGATGAGGCGCGGGAACGCATCCTCACCCAATTTCCACTCCAAAATCGCGCACAGGCGCTCTATGAAGAAGTCGAGCGCCTGATACAATCATGAACTTTCTAAAAGGGATAATTTTTCTTCAATAATCGTCTGAAGATGCAACCC
>CALDGT010000172.1 GCA_937942935.1 uncultured Chloroflexota bacterium
TTTTCCGTGAGCGTGCGTTAATATATCATCACACCAACTACCCGTCAAGGGCTATTCTAGCCAATTTCTGACCAAATTCATTCAATTGCCATAACCAAATTTGGGTCATCTGATGGTTTTTGTATACTTTCGGCAATTTTGAGAGGTTCTCCCCTATCGCCCAATATATCCTTCACATACACCTCTTGAATAATCACCATCACAATCACCAACAAGGGTCCCGTGAGGACAATTCCTAATACGCCAAAGAAGCCTGCGGCGATAATTTGCCCCAATAAAAACAAAACGGGCGGAATATCTACTGCGCCAGCAGTCAAAATGGGGGCGATAATTTGCCCTTGAATGAACGATACCCCATAAATCACGATGATAATGAGAATTAACTTATCGGGGGCTTGCACAGAGGCGACCAATATTGCCACTAAAACTGCAATTAACTGACCAAAATTGGGTACAAGTGAAAAAATTGCCGCCAAAATAGCCAGCGCCGCCGCTTGTTGAATCCCTAATAACGCCAAACCGATATATGTACCAACAAATGTGATTGCCATCCCAATAAATTGAGACACAATC
Source organism: uncultured Chloroflexota bacterium (assembly GCA_937942935.1). Classification (GTDB taxonomy): domain Bacteria; phylum Chloroflexota; class Anaerolineae; order Aggregatilineales; family Phototrophicaceae. Next base: position 574 of record CALDGT010000172.1, read on the forward strand.
CATCGGCGCAATAAGTAATCTATCCGCTTGAGGATATATTCCACACGGTCACGATACCACAATGGAAAAATCTTAATAAATCCCTTTGTGTATTTATCTGGCTCGGCTAAAAAGAACATCGTCAGAAAGATGACGATGAGGAATGTTAATAATGTGTTGGCAATCCCTGTGATGAACGGTAAAACAGTGCCACCCAACTGCCCCACCGCATTAAACCCCTGCTCTAATAAACTACGGATTGTCGCGGTATCAATCTGAAAAGATTGCGTGTCGAAATTGACTACCGATACCTGATAGGTAAATGGGTTCACGCGCAAATTATCGAGGGCGAGTGTTGTTGGTTGTGCCGTATTTAATCGTGGCAGGCTCACTAAAAATGGGTAGCTATCTTGTAATTCGCCACTATTCCAATATTCCACGATTTGGTCTACCCCTTGTGCGATGCTATCTCCCAAGCGCACAAATTGGTCTACGAATGTCGGTAAGAGCATAGATGAGATGATATAGACAATTATCGTCCCTGCGACAAGGCTGGCAAAAATCGCGGGCGTCCGCCCAATTTTATATCGTGCCAAAAATCGGACAGGCATCGAAATGAGGATGACAAGGATAATTGCACCTAATCCATATAGCAAAATGTTGCGGATATTCCACAACACAAAACCAACTAGAAATAAGGCAAGTGCAATCCAAATCCAGCGAGAGCTATTGAAATTGGGAATGTTTGTTTTCGTCATTGATTTTTATCACACCATAAGATGGTGGTTAGTTGTCTTTTTTATCGTCAGTCGGCGGTTGAGAGGCTTTTAGAATCGCTTGCCACTCTGGGTTATTATCATCATCGTCATCTGGTGTGGTTGAAGGCGGTGGCACAACAGGTTTTTGCTCTGGCATAGGTTTGGATGCAGGTGTTCCACCTTGTGCGTTGAGCGCGATGATGGGGTCTTCTGAGTAATTAATACCCAATTGGCGCTTCACCACTTGGTCTAATTTGCGCCGAATTTCACTTTGCTTTTGGACGACATTGATATTTTCTTGGTTAAATGTCACCGAAACCCTAACCACAGCGCGTCCATTCCGTTCATGCACATCTACATCAAGCGATTTGATGCCCCCAATATCGTGTAGGGCTTTATGAATTTGGGCTTGGGCAATTTCAGGGCTGATGCCTGTCACTTTTCCACCTGCCCGCGAGACCAATCCCTCAATGCCTTTTTCTTCTCTGCGCCCACTGAAAATATTATAGGCATAAAAGCCAAATCCACCGTACAACGCGACTAGGAATAACAATCGCAAAAATACCGATACACTATTCACAAAATCCCGAATACTATCTGGGTTGAGCAACATAATGGTTAAAATGGCAATGCCTAAAAGCATCACAATCAAGAAAAAAATTCGTTTAACATTATCCCAAAAATCGCGTATTCGGCTTATCATATTTTCATCCTTTATAGCGCACAATCATCACGGTCATATCATCAAATGGCGGAATCCCCGCACAGAATCGTTCTACATCTTCTACGATACGATTCATAATAAGTTGCGCGGGTTGTTGTGAATTGGTCAAAATGACCTTTTTTAGGCGGTCTACACCATATTGCTCACCACCCGCATTTTCGGCTTCGGTGAGTCCATCAGTATAATAAATCACCATATCCCCTGCTTGTAACTGCACAGGGTGTTCTTGCACAGGATTATCGACTTCCCAACCCAATGCTCGCCCACCAATGGGGAGCATCGTAATAGTTTTAGTGGTATTGTGATAAATCATGGGCGGGTTATGACCCGCATTCACATGAAAACTATGCCCATCGCGGAAAAATACGCTATGATACACGGTCACAAACATCCCACTTTGCACATCTTCGACAATCAGGTCATTGGTACGGCGCACAGTCTCGCGGGGAGATAAGCCCGCATAGGCATTGGCACGAATCATCGTGCGCGATACCGCCATCAAGAGTGCCGCCCCTGCCCCTTTGTCGGATACATCGGCAATCACGACACCAAATTTATCATCTGCCAATTTGAACGCATCATAAAAATCACCCGCCATTTCTCTGGCGGCTTCCCAAAATGGGACAATTTCATATCCGCCAACATTCGGCATAGTTTGGGGCAAAAGGGCTTGCTGAATTTCACTCGCCATTTGCAATTCGCGTTCCATGCGCCCTTTTTCGACTGCAACCGTATACAATCGCGCATTTTCGAGTGCGACAGCCGCTTGCCCCGCCACCGCGCTGAGTAGGTCAGAATCGGCTTGGGTAAAGTTGCCCGATTTCATAGAGGTATCTACATATAAAATCCCCATAAGGCGATTTTTGACAATCATCGGCGCACACAAAATCGCGCGTAACCCACGCATGATGATACTTTGCCCTGCCTGAAAGCGGGTATCGAATTGAGCATTGTTGGTCAGCAACACTTTACCAGAACTCACCACCTCACGCACGATGGTGGTGCTATAGCCTTCTTGATTGAGGGTGTCTTCATCAACCCCTTTCACAACCAATGTCCGCAACTCGCCAACCTCATCGCTCATCATCAAAAACCCACGTTGGGCTTTGGTGATTTGCATCACCGAATCCATAACATTATTCAATGCCACCTCAAAGTCGAGGGATGAAATCATTTGACCTGTAATATCATACAAAACTTGTAGATGTTCAGGAGTCAGTTTTGGTTTATCAGACATGAGGGCAACCTTTTATATGTGCGTCAAAATTTATTATATAACCGATTATAACGCTAAGTGATGTTTTGGGCTAGGCAATCAGACCAATATATCATTCCTGTTTAGTTTTCATAACACCCCATAACATAATCTGATTTGAGAAAATACAAGCTAAGGTATCACCATTATGTGACCATTTAGGGCTGGTACCCATCATACGATGAAGGGTGCGACCTGTAATAGCATCGCAAACATAAATCGGGCTACCCTCTAACTTATCAGACAAAATCTCACAAACAATGAGGCGACCATTTGGCGACCACGCGATTACAGTAGGAATATTTTCTGCATCTTGCAACAAACGCATCTTGTGATTATTGGTCAAATTCAGAATGGTTAAACCTGTTTTCCCATCTCCAAAAACAATCGAACTCCCATCAGGAGACCATGCAAAGCACGCGAAATTTTTTATGGTTCTGGGAATTTCGTGTATAATTTGGCAGGAATCAACATCAAAAATTTGAAGTTTATGGGCGGTTGTGGGCGCAAATAATATCTTCTGACTATCAGGCGACCATGTGCCAAGAGATTCGGCTTCTGTTTGCATGATAACTGTATCATTCACCATGCTCCACACAATCAAATGAGGTTTTCCATCTACAAATTGCCAAGAATGTTCATTGTTATACCGTCTAGGGTTATCAGATACCATCGCTATGCAAGCCATTTTCTGACCATCTGGCGACCATTCTAACGCTCTGACTCGTCCAATTTGGCTCAATTTTTTGTGCAATTTTTTGGTTTGCACATCCCAGATATATATCCAGTTATCTGATGTACCAATCGCTATCAATTGACCTTTTGGCATCCATGACATACAAAGAACATTCCCATGATGCTCATCTAAGAACGTTGAAGAGGCATTAAATAAATTCCAAATGATGATACGGTGCCTAGCAGAGGCGATAAATCGTCCATCTGGTGACCATTGCCATGCAATCGCATCCTCCCTCGGGGGATATTCAACCCGCCGAGATTGTTCCCCATTCGATAATTCCCAAATAAGAATACCTTTTGATGAACCACCCGCCACAAAACGGTCGTCTGGCGACCATTTCAAATGAGTCAATTGGGCTTTACCAACCAACTGTCCACTGTTGGTCTGTTTGAGAATTTGCAATGGGCTATTGCGCTGTTGGGAGCGGGCAAGTGTTGCCCCAGCATCCCAAAAGCGGAAAAATAAAATAAATATAAAAAGTGCGCTTACCCCACTAGCGGCAAGTGCTTCGGGGTTAGTCACAGCGATAATCAGAACAGCAAATAATAATCCCAACCAGATATATGCAAAAAATACTTTCCATGAAAAAGGCTTTTTAGATTCAACGATGTCATATTGTGAGGATTCAAGAACGAATGGTAACTCAGCCTTTTGCTTAGGTACTGGCAATACATCTATTGGCAAAGGTGTCGGCGGGGTTTGTGCTGGTTGGGTTGGGTATGATTGGATAAAAGGAATATGGATTGGCTCACTAAATGATTCTATCTCATTTTCTACTGGTAAGGGTGCTTGTGATACGTTGTCTATCGACTCTGAGGGCTGGATGGGCATTATGGATAAAACAGTTACAACAGGCTGATTAGCAACCGTTGTTGGTTC
>CALDGT010000173.1 GCA_937942935.1 uncultured Chloroflexota bacterium
GGCAATCCCATTCGCCAATGACGATTTGAGCATCGCAAATTTATCTGACCCACACCGCCCAATGACTGGTCATGCTGTGCATACAGTCGAACATTTACGGGCGCTCATTTGGGGGGCAGTGATTACACAAAAACAAGAATGGATTATGGCAATGAATAATGCCTTCGCCAAACTCCGTTTATATCAGACGCCAAGCGGGGCAATTATTGGGGATGAGAGTATTCACGGGTTGCCAACACCTGATATTGGGTATGAATATTGCACACTCACTGAATTACTGATGAGCCTAAACAGCGCGTGTGAACATCTTGGAGAAACACACTTCGGTGATATGGTCGAAACGATTGTCTTCAATGCGGGGCAAGGAGCGCGGTTGAGCAATGGCAAGGGCATTTCTTATCTAACATCGGATACACGCCTCTCTGCCAATCATATTCGCCCAGATAGTTATTCATATTTACACGGGCATGGTGGACGTTTCAAATTTTCGCCAACACACGAAGATGTAGCATGTTGTTGCAATCCCAACTCAGTGAGATTTATGCCTCATTACATCAGTCGGATGTGGCTACGGCATGATGATGGTGTGGTGGTCATGCTTTATGGTGCATCTGAATTAAATACCGCAATTCATGATGTACCTGTCAAACTGGTTCAAGAAACACAATACCCATTTTCAAACGAAATCACCATCCACATTAATCCTCAACAGGATGTTGAATTCACAATCATGCTCCGTGTTCCGGAATGGTCTAATGAGATGGTTGGGATAACTGTTTATCATGACGAGACAGTAGCAACCATCAAAGGTGATTACTACCATGTGCGTAAATTATGGACAAAAGGAGATAAAATAACGATTGCCTTTGTTCCACAAATTCGACTCATCTCCTACCCCAATGATGAATATAGTATCCATTATGGGGCGCTTCAATTTGTATATCCCATTCCGCATCAAATCACACCGATTAAAAATTATCCCATTGCAGATTTTCATGATTACGACATCACCCCACAACACATAGAAGATGCTTATCGTATTCCCATTTTGGATGAATCACTGACCTATTACGGCTTATCAGTCGAAGAAATAGCAGATGCCAATTATAATTTCCCATGGGATACATCGCCGATTCAATTACACGGAGAAAATATGACATTCATCCCATTTGGTGCGAGCATTTTACGGCGAGCATCATTCCCGCTTAAAAAGTAACATGCACATGGGTAAGTCGCCCATGTGCATAACTAGATTAACCTCTACGGGGTAAACTGGGGATAGGTCCAAAAATTTGGATTCTATCCTCATGCACCCACCCTATCACACCATCTACAAGCACTTCAAACCAATCGCCAGACCGTCCTGTTGCTATAACCGCGCTATCGGGTGCAAGCCAACTGATAATATCACCAAATTCTGGGCTTTGGCGGAAATTCGCACCATCCACAATTGTCGCCCCCATTGTTGCACCTTCAATCCCTGCCCAATTCATATCAGACGGGACACCTATCACTACAGGCATGGTATCTACCACATCACCTGTACGTGGTAAGGCATGGAATGTCGCCCCTGCGGCGCGTAACTCGGTAATAATAGTCGGCAGAACTCGCGCCGTCACCCGATTCAAATCATGAAAAGCGATAACCACCCCATCACCATAATCAAACGCATTCCAGTAGGTGGTGTAATTCACAGGCACACCCAAGACATTATCAATCACGGCTTGGTCAAATTCGTATGATTCCAAATCCACAGTATCGGGCATGTGATAGCCACAATCATCACTATCCACATGCCAGTTATAGGTGATGACATGCACCCCTTCGATATAGGGTAGCGGTTTAATTCCGCCACCCGGTTGCCAAAACATTTTGGTTTGGGCATCATAAACGGGTAGCAAATCCGCGCCAATCGCATCGCGGATTGCCGATTCTGTACGGAGATAGGATTCAATCACGGCATCATCCGCCGAGCCTGCATAAACCCCTGCTTCTACCCATAAATGATTGACAATAGCATGACCTTCGCGCA
>CALDGT010000174.1 GCA_937942935.1 uncultured Chloroflexota bacterium
GGCGATGCACGCCCCCACACCACTCCCACATAACACAATGCCACGTTCTGCTTTGCCAGCGAGAACTGCTTCGCCAACGGCTTGGGCGGCATCGGGATAATCGGCGGGGGTATCGGCATTATCCACGCCTAAATCGAGTATGTCGTAGCCATTTTTGCGTAAAAATGTCACCAAATGATGCTTGAGTGGAAATCCTGCATGGTCAGATGCAATGGCAATTTTCATAGTATGTTTTCCTATAAATTGTGGCGGATATACGACCCTGAAGGGTCTAATCCGCCATTACAAGTTAAAAGTGGGTGTGTAATGGCGGACATACGCTTTGCTAGTCCGCCACCTTATCATCATTAATTCCCGTTGATAACCGCTTGAATATCACTACCGACCAAAATAATCACATCGGCGCTGGTTTGAATCAATCCGCCTGCGCCCGGTCGGATGACTGTTTCGGGTAATCCCAACACTTGAGCCAAATATTTGGTTGTCCACGGTTTGTTGGTGAAATCCAAAATAGCAATTTCTGGCACATTGGCGGGCGGGTTGGCACTACCCACATTCTGGATGATAATCCCTTGTGCTTGTAACCAATCACGGGTACTGGCGGCGAGTCCCGCAATATCGGTGTTATTATACACCTCAATTTTTGCCGCTTCTTCTTGATAACGGGTCAATAAATCAGCATCGGTTAAATTAGTGGGCGGGTCGAATGTTTGTTGTACCACAGTGCGGATTTGCACCCAGTTGGGGAGCAAAATATCTAACCCATTTTCATCTTTGCCGAATGAGACGGTCAGTTCATTCACCGCGCCAAAGGTGATATTTTCGCGCGGAATATCAGCGACTAACCGTGCCAAACTGAGGATTTCTTCGAGTGAGAGGTTGGTGCGGTAACTCCCCGCAAGGTTGGCATATAATTCTGGGATTGAACCAACAAAATTGGTGATTCCACCCACACTCAAGACTTCATTTTGCAAAGCACGCAACACGTCTTGTTGACGGCGGTTGCGGTCAAAGTCTCCGCCTTGTGTGGCACGATTGCGGGCATATTGCAACAGTCGCTCGGCATCTAGGCGTTGGCAACCGGGTAAAAATTCGATTTTAATCGTGCCGAAGCGGTCATCTGGATATTTTTCATCCACAATACGCTCAGTTACACAAATTTCTGTGCCATTGGGCGCGACCAAATCCACCACCGTTGTGAATACATCAAAATTGATGCGGATATAGCGGTCTACTGGGATGCCAAAATTGCGACGGATAGTTTCCATTGCTAATCCGGGTCCGCCACCGGGTAATGCGGATTGGTCGCCGAGATAATTGGCGGTGGTGATTTGATTCGGTTGAAAACCCGGAATTTGTACCCACAAGTTACGCGGGATAGAGAGCAACCCGACCCGCTTACGGATGGGGTCTATTTGCACCAAAATCATCGTATCGGTGCGGAACGGACCGGGGTCATTGGTGGCGCTTCGTTGGTCAATGCCCATCAGCAAAATGTTGATACGGCTAGGGTCTGACCATGTGGGGATGCCTGCGAGTGGGTCTGGTGTTGGGGTTGGTCCAATCGTAGCGGTTGGCGCAGGGGTGAATGTGATACCCGGTTCTGGGGTATTGGTTGGGAACGGGGTATAGGTGGGCAAATTGCCGAATGGGTCAACAAGGGGGGGGGGGGTGGGGAAATTCGACACATTTTGACTGATATTTTGCCCCAAATTTTGGACATCGGGCGGGTTGATAAAATAATTCACAAAATCTATCACAGATGGCAAATCCACACCATTGGCGCGGGCATCCACAACGGTTTGACGAACTGTGCTATAACTCAAGACCGAACAAAGCGCCGTCATCAATGCGAATGATAACAGGCTTATCAGCATAAAAATCCAAGGGGGAATACGCATGAAACAACCTTATCACAACATTTACAAAAACTTGGCGCATTATAGCATAAAGCAATCTGCTTTCATCCTCTCATCTCTGTGCGTAGGGCAAGCGCATGGTGTAAAATGAGGGCAAATAGTATTTTTTATATCCATTTTGATAAGAAAGCGAGTCTGTATCAATGCAACCCTCTTTTATTTTACACGGTGGTGCAGGCACTTGGGAAACCCACCTTTATAATCATGATGATGTCCAAAAGGCGATGTATCAGGCGGCAGAACGCGCTTGGTCTATCCTCAAATCGGGTGGGACAGCGTTGGATGCGGTAGAAGCGGCGACGATTATTTTAGAAGATAACCCTCTGTTTGATGCGGGTGTCGGCAGTTTTTTGAATAATGAGGGCGAAGCAGAATTAGATGCACTCA